>JAQTXT010000074.1 GCA_028688645.1 Rickettsiales bacterium | reverse complement strand
ACTGGTGTTTTTATGGGTTCTGGTATTGGTGGTTTAGATTATATTCAAGATACTTGTGCAACAATGTTTTCAAGAGGTGTTAATAAAATAACTCCATTTTTTGTTCCTGCAAGTTTAATAAATTTAAGCAGTGGACATATTTCTATAAAATATGGCTTTACTGGACCAAATCAAGCTATGGTAACAGCATGTGCTTCTGGTAGCCATGCTATTGGAGAGAGCGGAGCAATTATAGCAAGAGGTGGTGCAGATGTTATGGTTTGCGGAGGTTCTGAATCTACAATGTGTGAATTAGGAGTTGGAGGATTCTCAGCTATGCACGCTCTTTCAACATCATACACAGCAACACCTGAGGAAGCATCAAGACCTTGGTGCAAAGGAAGAGATGGATTTGTAATAGCAGAAGGTGCTGGTGTTTTAATACTTGAAGAATATGAACATGCAAAAAAGAGAGGCGCGAAAATTTATGCTGAACTAGTTGGTTACGGATCAAGCGGTGATGCTTATAACATGGTACTCCCTGAACCAGAAGGAAAAGGACAAATTCAGGCTATGCAAAGTGCTTTAAAAAGTGCAAACTTAACTACTGACAAAATTGATTATGTAAACGCTCATGGAACATCAACTCCGAAAGGTGATATCTTTGAATTTAATTCAGTAAAAAAAGTATTTACTAATGATTTAAAGAAATTATCAATGTCATCAACAAAATCAGCTACAGGACATGCTTTAGGTGCTGCAGGTGCTATTGAAGCAGTATTCTCAATATTAACTTTAAGAGAAAATATTTTACCACCGACATTAAATTTAACAGATATTGATGAAGAATGCCAAGGTATTGATTTAGTTCCTTTAAAAGCTAAAGAGAAGAATTTACAATTCGTTTTATCAAATTCGTTCGGATTTGGTGGAACCAATGCAAGTCTAATATTTAAAAAAATATAATTTGACATTGATTAAAAAACGATATTTTATTATATTAGCTAATAATGATTGGTAGAAAATGAAAAGAATTTTATTTTGTTTAGTAGTATTAACATTAATGTTAAGCAACTTCGAAGCTAGAGCTAATGAGGTCGCTATTGTGAATTTAGAGGAAATTGTTAACAATTCCACAGCAATTATTAAAGTTAAAAAGAAATTGGAAATAAAAAAATCCGATATAGAAAAAAAATTAAAAGCTGAAGAAAAAGTATTAACAGAAGAAAGGATAGCTTTAGAATCAAGAATTAAGATGTTATCTCAAGATGTAGCTCAAGAAAAAGCAATAGCTTTCCAAGAAAAAGTGGTTTCATTTCAAAATAAAGTAAAAGACAATGAAAATGAATTACAGAAAAATTTCATGGATGCTTATATTGAAGTAACAAATAATATAAAAGATATTATTGTTGAAATGAAAAACGAAAAAGATAGTAAATATACTTTTAGTGTTGTTTTACCAAAAACTTCAACTCTATACAATGACAAAAATATAGACATTTCCGCAGAAATCTTAGCTAGATTAAACAAAAGATTAAAAGAAATAAAATAATCAATAACAAATATGGAGCTTAAAAAGCTCCTATTTTTGTATCTTATTAAATACAAAATTACATTTATCTATATATCTTTTCAATATTTCTATATCTTCCTCAATTAATTTTTCATTTTTTTCATTACATATTGATGAAAATTTTTCCTCCAAAGGAATTACTTTAACTAAAGAATTTATTAGCTTGGATAAAATAGAAATAACATTCCCTTTTTCTCCCATCAAAAAATTTATTAATTTTTTATTTTTCTCATTTTTATTCTCTTCAATGGAAAAATTGTCAATATTCTTTTCTAATATATCTATTATTAAAAAGATTATTTTTCTTAGCTTTGTTAAATCATTGATTGAAATCTTATCACTCATAAAATAATGAATTTTTACATAAACCATTATTTACATTGATTTTAAATATACGGAAGTTCATTTAGTTAAATTAATTTTAATATTTAATAACTCCTATCTACGACATTTGATTTCGTCACGTTCTTCCCCTTTCCTATCAACTTCTATTTCTTTCCCACTACCAAAACTCCACTCCTCTTCCTCCACTATTACCAAGACTCTACCCCCCCTCCCCTGTAAAGACACCCAATTTTCCCACCCTGTCAATGGTGGCAAGAGGAGGTATATTTTTCAGTACTTGAAGAGTACTTAATTTATAAAAAATACTTTACGAAGTATATTTTTTGCTAAGATATTCTTATTTATTAAAACTATTTGCGAAATATTGAAAAGTTTTAAAACCTCCTTGCCACCCTTGACAGGGGGGGGAAAAAATTGGGCGTCTTGACAGAGAGGAGGCGTCTTGACATGGGGAAATCCTATAGGATTAATATTTTCAATGTATGAAAAAAATGTAGAGGGGTAAGGATCTTTACCCCAACACTGCCTCTTCGCAACAAAAACTACTTACTAATTTTTTCTATCAACCATCGCATTCTTTCCACCTTCTTCTCTTCACCATACTTAATCCTAGCAGTTTTAATTATATAATTAAGTGTATACCTCAACTCAACCACATCAATCATACTTTCAAACCTATTATTAACGAAATAAAGAATAATTTCCTTATACACATTAAATAGTTCCAAATTAATATTTTGATTTTCCTTTAATTTCCTTTGAAATTTATTTTCTTTTTCAAGCAAATGCAATTTCTTAAGTAAATCATTTTTCATCAGTTCATCCATATTTAAACCTCTTTTAAATTAATAAAAAACGCACTAAAAAAGTGCGGAGGTTCAAACAACTGACGGAATCAGCTCTTACAGCCTTTTAGACTATAAATAATCTATTATAACCGTAAGCCTCCGCTATAATTACAAAGCTGTAAATACAACAAAGGCCTATCAGTCATATGTCAATCCCGTTTTGGTGTTTGAAACCATCACAAATGCCCGTAGGCGATTTAATTTTTAAATTGTTTTGGTTAATTGTCAAACGATTTTTTGCCTCCCTAATAAGGGAGGTGCCGACAAAGTCGGCGGTGGGTTAAGTTTTATGGATTGTGGTTGAACGGTTTCTAAACTCAACTTTGCTAAAGCTCGTTTTGTTAAAAAACCTAACACCGCAATGGTATGTATCCGTTTGTTCGTTCGCAGTTTGTCATTGTGGGGTTTGGGAGTTTGAGCTGAACCACTGCTTTCGCGGTGGCAGGCTCCGTGAAACCAAACTCGCCTCACCCGCAATCCATAAAACTTATGTGATGTTGGATCTTTTGTGGACTGTGGTGTTGGATCTTCACCCCAACTACCTAAAGGCTATCAAATCTTAGTTTACTCTTATTTTATTTTGGTTTTGATATTATTGAGTAGTTGGGGTGAAGATCCAACACCATATTAGATATTACAATTAATCTTTTTTATATCTAAATAACCAAGTCATGACTTTTATAAATACTAATCTAAATTTATCAACATAAATAAACACACAAGGAATTATTATAAGTGTTAGAACTGTAGCTGTTAACATTCCACCAATTACGACAATACCAATACTAACTCTTTGGCTTGCAACTTCGCTCATACCTAATGCAATAGGCAACATTCCGATAATAATTGCTATTGAACTCATTAAAATTGGTCTAAATCTTACTTTACAGGCTTCTTTCAAGGCCTCTATTCTATCTTTGCCTTCGGCTATTTTTTGATTTGTATAATCTACAAGAACTATCGAACTTTTGGTTGATAAACTTATTAATACAACAATTCCTAGTAATGAAAACAAATTGATTGATTGATTTGTGATATACAAAGCAAATAAGGCTCCGCAGATTGCTAATGGCAATGATATTAATATTGTAAATGGTGTAATAAATGATTCATACAAACTTGCTAAAATTAAATATGTAAATAAAATACCAAGCATAATAGCTGTACCAAATGATTTATTCATTTCATTGAAGGATTCAGATCTTCCTGTAAATGATGTTTTTATTGATGATGGAAGTTTTATATCATTTATCAATATACTTTGGGCTTCTTTCATTAAATCTCCTGAACCAACACCCTTTCCTATTTCTGATGATATTCTTATATATCTTCCTTTATCTTGTCTGTTGATAACGCTAGGACCAACGGTCATTTTCGCTGTAGCAACATCTGACAATTTAATTAATCTATTGTTGATATTAGGAATGTATATTTTGTCAAAGTTTTCACTTAAATTTCTTTGTGCTTCTTCCATTCTAACCCTGATGTTATATTCATTTCCATTAATTTTGTATTTTGCTGGTGTTAAACCTTCAACTTCAGCTCTTAATTCAGAACCAAGATTTGAGGTAGTAATTCCATACTCTTCTGCTTTGTTTTGAATTATACTTATCTGTAATTCCGGTTTTCCATCTCTATAATTCATATCTGGTTCAATAAACCTTTTATCATTCTTAATTTTGTCTAAGAATAAGTTCGCATATTTTTTTAATTCTTCCATATCGTAGCCTACTAAATCTATTGTAAATGGTCTCTCACTACCACCTGTTTGGCTATAATTTGTCACTTGAATTATAAGATCATCTGTTGATGAAAGAGATTTTCTTACTTGCTCTTGTTCCATTGTTGTAGTAAAATGTCCTCTTTTCTCAAATGGAATTAACTTAACATAAACAGTTCCTTTGTTAACTTCATTATCACCACCAATTGTTATAAGAGCTGTATCAATCAATTTATCTTGTTGTAAAATATCATTTATTCTCAATCCAGCCCGTGAGGTAGCTTCAACATTTGAACCAGTTGGCATTTCAAAATTTATTAAAAATTCTCCACTATCATCTACAGGTAAAAAAGTTTTAGGTATGTATTTTGCTGTATGAATACTTAAAAAGAAAATTACTATGCCGACCAGTACAGCTACATAAGGTGCTTTTAGAACTACATTTAATAATTTTAGATAATATTTCAATGCTATATTTTGTAGCCAATCAAACCATGATAATAGTTTATGTTTCCAACTTCGCTTTTTCTCTTCTTCTGTAAGTATTTTATCTGGTAAATATGCAGATAACATTGGAGACATAGTTATTGCATTAATTGTGCTTATAATTGCTGTAAAACAAATAACTAAACCAAATTGTTTTAAAAATTGTCCTATAGTTCCTTTCATAAAACCGATAGGAATATAAACCGCTAATAATGCAAAACTTGTAGCTAATACAGCAAATAAAACCTGTTTAGCACCAATACTTGCTGCTTCTTTACCTTTATAACCCATTTCAGCATGTCTATAAACATTTTCTTTAATCAAAATAGCATCATCAATAACCATGCCAACCGCTAAACTCAAAGCTAGCAAAGTAATTGTATTAATTGTAAAATTTGAAATTAACATTAAGGCAAACGCCCCTATTAATGCAACAGGAATTGCTGTTGAAACAATGAATGTTGAAGCTGTACTTTGTAAAAACAAATAAATGACAAGAATTGTTAAAATAATAGTCATAATAATTGTTTGGAACACATCATCTATGTTCATTTGTATTATCCTTCCGCCGTCTCTAATCATTTCAATTTGAGGTGAACCTTTCAATATAGAAAGTTCTTTATTTATTTTGTCAAAATTTTTCTTAATTCCATTAACAACAACTAAAGTATTTGTTCCAGACTGTTTATAAATCTCTAAAGTCAAAATTTTTTCACCATTTGCATATACCCTACTCTCTTCATCTTCAAGTGTATCTTCAACGGTTGCTATATCTTTAATTTTTGTTGGATTATCATTATTATATAAATTAATTACTGTTTCACCAATACCTTTTATGTTTTCAAATTCGCCAAGACTCCTGAATGAAACTTCTTTCATTCCACTATTAACTTTTCCACTAGATATATTTTCACCAGCACCAGCAAGTCTTTGAGAAACCATAAGGGCAGTTAATTCTCTAGCTTTTAATTTATTTCTATCAATTATAACATGGATTTCCCTTTGTCTACCACCTATAATATCAACAGAACCAACATTATTTATCTGTTCTAACTTTGATTTAACAACTAAATCTGCGACATCATATAGTTCAGATTCACTTAAAGTTGGAGCTCGCAACGCTATAACAGCAACAGGTTGATCATTTGGATCCACCCTTTCTATCACTGGTTCGTCAGCTTCACCCGGCATTTTATATTTTATAGCACTAACTTTATCTCTAACTTGCTGCTCAGCATATTTCACATCTATTCCCAAATTAAATTCTGCGACAACAACACTTAAAGACTCATAATTTTGCGACGTTATTCTTTTTAATCCAGAAATAGTATTAACTTCATCTTCTATATACTTTGTTACCTGACTTTCTATTTCCTTTGGTGAAGCTCCAGTATACACAGTTTTAACAGAAACTACTGGCACGGTAATATCTGGAAATAAATCCACACCTAATGTTTTATATGCTCTGACTCCAGCAACCATACAAATGATTGCTATACAAGTCATAAAAATAGGTCTTTTAATAGATAAATCGACTATACTCATTATTCTTCCACCTCAAAAAGTTTTAAATTTGCAATTATGTTGAATATTTCATTAGCTATATTCAAAGAATTTAATCTTGATTCCGTCAATTCAGTTTGGAATTGCAAAACTTGATAAGTTGAGCTTATTCCATTTTTCCATCTCTTAATCTCATTTTTCAATTTTATGTCTTGAATTTCTTCAATTTTTTTAGCTAATTTTAATCTTTCTTGAGCATAACTCAACTTATTTAGTAATTGATTCCAACTAACTTTATCGTTCAAAAGCTGTTGTTTATATTGCAATTTTATTGCGTTTTGATCTTTATAAGTTGATTCGTTAAAACTTTTTACTGCCGAAAAATTCAACGGTGCAGAAAAATTTATTCCAATATATTTAGTTGGAGTATCATCGTCTTCTACATAAGTATTGGAAATTCTATCATTTTCTCTATTCAACGAATAATTAGCAACCAAATTCAATGTTGGTTTGTATTTATTTTTATCAATTACACTATTAGCTTTTATTGCATTAACTTGTTTTTCCAAAGATTTTAACTGAGCAGTTGGTTGGTACTCTTTAGAAGTTTTATAAGTTTCTAAATAATTCCAAGGAATTTCAACCAGCTCTACATCTAAATCATCTGAATCAATTCCAATCAACGAATTAAACAACCTAATCATATCTTTTTGATTATCTTTTGCCTCTTGCAAATTTAACCTACCTAATTCCAATGCCGCTCTTGACTGTAATTCATTTGACCTATCCATCAAATTCATTTTAACCTTCTTCAATGTATAATTTTCCATTTCTTGATTTTGTTTTACAGTTGCTAATTTAACTTGAGTGATTTCATTCATAACAACTAAATTCCAATAAGTATTTTCAGCATCTTGTAATAATTGTTTAGAATTATACTTACCGCTATAATAATTAGCCATATTTTGATTTTCAATCAACTTTTTATTAGCCCTAGTAACTTGACCAAAAGAATTTTTTAGCAAATTTTGTTCTAATTCAATTTCCATTGTTCCTGTAGATCTATTACCAGTAGTTTCTGGATCTGGATCGACAAATGTTGTTTTTTTAAGATTATAATATAACTTTCCATTCAAACCAAAATCGCTATCCTGTTTTATACCTAAATCATAGTTTACATCATTTTTGTGGTCATAAGTTAAATCTTTTTCCGTTGATTTTTTATAATTCGTTGTATAATTACTATCAGCGAAAACCGAAGGAGAAGTTAGTAAATCCTTTTCCTTTATCTTTAATTTGCTAGAAATTATTTTTTCTTCATAAATTTTATACAAACCATTTTGACCCCTAACTTTCATCAAATATTGATCTAAAGTTAACACTTTACTATTAATTATTTTTGCATTAGCAACT
>JAQTXT010000073.1 GCA_028688645.1 Rickettsiales bacterium | reverse complement strand
GCTCTTCCGATCTATCTCTTATGAATAAGTCGATAGTTTTATTTGAGATGCTGACATTTATTGCAATAATACTTAATATAATAAACAAAAAATAAAAAACCTTCATAAAAAAAGTATAGAAATAATACCTTACCATTTTTACATTACTGGATGGGTGATTTCTATAGCTTTTTTTATATGAATAATTTTTTGAAATCATTAGCTTTGTTTAAATAATACACCTTTAAATGTTTTCATATCGCACAAAACTCTTCTAATACCATTAACAACACATAGTAATGGATCCTCAGCAACAAAAACTGACAAACCTGTTGTTTTTGATATTACATAATCAAGATTTTTCAACATTGCGCCACCGCCAGTCAAAACTATACCTCTTTCAACGATATCTGATGATAATTCAGGAGGAATACACTCTAAAGCAATTTTTACAGCTTCAACTATTTTTGATACTGGCTCTGCTACACTTTCAGCTATTTGTTTTTCAGTTAAAACCATTTCTCTAGGAACTCCATCCGTTAAATCTCTTCCTCTGACTTCCATTACAGCGCCATCTGTTCCGTCAAGTGGAGCACACGCTGCGCCAATAGTCATTTTAATTTTTTCTGCCGTTGTTTCACCAATTAATAAATTAAAATTTCTTCTTATATAATTTATGATTGCTTCATCTAATTTATCTCCCGCTATTCTAAGTGATTTTCCATAAACCAAACCGCCTAAAGAAAGTACACCGATTTCAGATGTTCCACCGCCTATATCAACAACAATTGATCCTGTTGGTTCAAGAACTGGCAAACTTGCACCAATAGCAGATGCCATTGGTTCTTCTATCAAAAATACCTCTCTTGCTCCAGATGATTCTGCTGCTTCTTGAATAGCTTTTCTTTCAACTGGTGTAGATCCAGAAGGAACACAAATAACGATTAGAGGACCAAACCATGATTTAGAAGTATTCACTGAGTGAATAAAATACTTTATCATATCTCCTGCTACTATAAAATCAGCAATCACACCGTCTTTCATTGGTCTAATTACATCAATTTTTGTTGGAGTTCTTCCTAACATCATTTTTGCTTCTTTGCCAAATGCATAAGGGATTTTTTTGCCATCCTCTTCTAATAAAGCTACGACTGAAGGCTCATTTAATATAACACCAACATCATTAGAACATATAACTGTATTTGCAGTTCCTAAATCTATACCAATGTCTTTGGACATAATCGAAAATAATTTAAACATAAAATTTTATACCGTTTTGTTAATACAAACAGTTAGAGAAATACAATATTTTTTTTTATTTACAATAGTTAATGTGATAATTTACCAGAGTTTTTGCATAAATTTTTTTACTATTAAACTTTATATTTATAGTATTTTTTAATTCTATTGCACAAAAATCTGAAATCTAGTTTTAATACATTATTGCATTATAAAATAATATAAATAGAAATTTGTTGAGTATAAAATATTTCATTTTATACTATCTTTGGTAGAATTTAAAAAAATGAAAAATGAAAATTTTAATTAAAAATGTTTCATGTGAGAATGGAGTTTGTGATATTTTGGTTCAAGATAATAAAATTTCTAAAATTGCATCAAATATTGATGTAAATGCTAACCTAGAAATAGATGGAAAAGATAAAGCAATTTTGCCTGCATTTTATAATACTCATTGTCATGCAGGTATGGTTTTATTAAGGGGTCATGGTGATGATAAAGAATTATTTTCATGGTTGAATGAAGATATATGGCCTGCGGAAGCGAAGCTTAAAGAAGAAGATATTTATTTTTCATCTAAATTTGCAATTTTAGAAATGATTAAAAGCGGAACTGTATTTTTTTCCGATATGTATTTTCATCAAAAATCAACAATGCAAGCAATAACGGAAATGGGAATAAGAGCTGCTATTTCTACTGTTGAATTCGATTTATTTGATAAAGAAACTGCAGAACAAAAGAAATTAGAAACTATGGAATTTGTAAATCTTAAAAATCCTTGTCCTGATAGAATAATAAAAGCAATTTCTTGCCATGCTATTTATACTGTTTCCGAGGAATTATTTAGATTTGCTGCTAATACTGCTAAAAAGAATAATATGTTTTTACATATTCATGCTTGTGAAACACAAAAAGAAGTTGATGATTGTTTTGATAGATACGATATGACGCCTATTGAAAAATTAGAGGAAATGGGATGTTTGACAGATAAAACAATTTTAGCACATTGCGTTCATTTGAATGACAAAGATATTGAATTGATTAAAAAATATAATGTAAAAATATCTCATTGTCCAATATCTAATTTAAAATTAAATTCTGGCAAAATGGCATTGCAAGAATTATTAGATGAAA
The DNA here is from genome assembly GCA_028688645.1 of Rickettsiales bacterium. Lineage (GTDB taxonomy): Bacteria > Pseudomonadota > Alphaproteobacteria > Rickettsiales > UBA1997 > CALXSC01. The sequence continues at coordinate 5,540 of JAQTXT010000073.1, read as the reverse complement.
AATGCTTTGTTACTTTAGGAACAGATGGAGCTTCATCGAATAATAATTTAAGTATGTTTGATGAAATGAAAGTTTCAGCTCTTTCTGCAAAAAATCAAGCAAATTTAGTAACTGCGGGTAAAGTTAGTGATATTTTTAAAATAGCAACTGAAAATGGAGCGAGAGCTTTTGATTTAAATGCAGGAAAAATTGAAGAAGGAAAATTAGCGGATTTTATTTTAGTTGATTTAAATAATGTACAACTCTTACCAAATCATAATTTAATATCAAATCTTGTTTATTCAGCTGATAATAGTTGTATAACCGATGTATTTTGTGATGGAAAACCACTTATGTTAAATAAAAAAATAAAAGGTGAAAAAGAAATTATAAAGAATTTCAAAAATGCCCATGCGAAATTATAGTTTCTTTGATATATTTTTATTCTTTATAGCAAATTCCAATTAATTCAACTTTTTTCAAATAAATTGATATTAGCTGTTGAATTTATGTAGGAAATTTTATTTTTTAGAGTTAAACAAAACTTACCATGGTTGTATTAATGACAAATTTTTAATTAAATGAATTAAGTATAACAACTTGCAACTCTTTTTCTTGGGTAAATACTTTATGCGTTTGAATAAAGAAATAGAAACAATATTATGCAAGTTGTTTTTACTATAATTTATTTTTGATCATTTATAGGAGTTCGCCTTGTATCTCTTTCTTGCATAATTTTTGGTTGTTGCATTTCTTGAGGAAGTCCTTTTTGTATTTTTGTATTTTGGAATTTAATTTCTCTATTTGTTTTAACACCGTTAAATGGTAATCTTCTATCCATCATTTTTTCAGTTCCATTTCTATGAGAAAAATTATTCATTTTATATGTACGAAAAATTTCAAAACTGCAAATAACAAGTAATAATGCAAGAATTATCCAAAATTTATAGTCAATTCCTACATTTGTTTCACTATCTTTACTAGACATAATACTATTTATAATTTATTAAATATATTTAAAACTATAATATTATGTTTTTAAATCAACAATTATCTTTTTTGAGTATGATCGAAGATTCAGATTGCGATTTTTCTTTCATTTGATCCCATAACGGACTCATATCTCTTAAATATTTAACTTCTTGCTTTACTCTATCTATAAAGTATTGAACTTCATCTTTAGTCGTATCTTTGCCAAAGCCAATTCTAATTGAAGAGTGAGCTAATTCTGGATCACCACCTAAAGCTTCAATTACATAAGAAGGTTTAAGATTTTCTGAAGTACAAGCAGAACCTGAAGACACTGCTATTTCTTTACATCTTATCATCAAAGATTCACCCTCAATACCTGCAAAACTATAGTTTGCATTACCATACCACCTATGTTCTTTGCTACCGTTTAAATAAACACCTTCTGTTTTGGAGAGAGATTTATAAAGCATATTAAAAAGTTCTTTCGCATGCTTTGCATTCTTTTCCATATTTCGTTTTGCAAATTTTGCTGCCGCACCTAATCCAACAACTAATGGAACAGGCAAAGTTCCAGAACGAAGCTTCTTTTCTTGTCCACCACCACTAAATAATGGCTCAATCTTAATTCCATTTCTGATATACAAAGCTCCAACACCTTTTGGACCATAAATCTTATGTCCAGAAATACTCATTAAATCTATATTCATATCTTCAACATTCAAAGGAATTTTTCCAAAAGCTTGTGCGCAATCTGTATGAAAAATAATTCCATGTTTTTTACACAACTGTCCAATTTCTTTCAACGGTTGGATTACACCAATTTCATTATTTACACCCATTATAGAAACTAAAATAGTTTTATTTGTTATCGCTTTTTCAAGTTCTTCAAGAGAAATTAATCCATCATGTTGTACATTCAATAAAGTAATATCAAATCCCTCTCTTTTTAAACTTTTTACACTTTCTAAAACGCATTTATGTTCTGTTTTAACCGAAATTATATGATTTTTTTCATTAGTTTTATTAGCTCTTGCAAAACCTTTTATTGCTAAATTATTTGACTCTGTAGCACCTGAAGTAAAAATAATTTCGTCAGTTTTTGCATTTATTAAATTTGCAACTTGTGTTCTAGCTTTTTGTACAGCTTCCATTGCTTTCCAACCGAATGCATGGCTACTAGAATGACAATTACCAAATTCTTCCATAAAATATGGATACATAACATCGAAAACTCTTTTATCCAAAGGAGTTGTAGCTTGAAAATCAAAATATACTGGTAATTTCTTTGGTCTCATAAAATCTTTAATTGTTTCTAATTAAAGATATAACCAGATTTTGAATAAAATCAATATGATTTTTAAAATGATATAATATATTATTTTAAATTATTGCAATAATTTAAAAAAATCATTATAATGCTCGATATTTTATAAATTAAAGATTAAATATGGAATATTATGAAAGTATAATAAAAAGTTTGCCAAAGGTTGGGTCGTTTATAAGGGCAGCAAAATTTGGATCAAAACAAGATGCAAGTAAAATTTTTTGTTTTTTTCAAATTTTTGAAAAAGAAGATTGTTCGGGCAGAAATATTTTTATTAAAGCTGAATTGGAGCTAGATGGCCGATTGAAGGCCTATAATTTATTGTGTAAAAATATAGAAGTTGATGAACTTTTTAAGATTATCATTTTAAAAGCAGATTTTGCTTACGAAGGGGAAACCTTAACTTCTATTCCTCCTAATTTGCTATATGATTACTTCTTGTTAGATGTCCTTAAATTACCTATTAATTTGTTTTGTGGAAGAATTATGCTTGACGAGAACATGAATATAGAAAGATTAAGAAATAGTGTAATAGATTTTAATGAAGAAAAAGATTATGTGATGTTTTTAGCTGGAATACGAGGACACGACTTTACATTAATTATCCCAAAAGACAAAACTAAAAAAGTTTTATTATTAGATAGCGGTCAATTAGTTGAATTTTTGTTAGTTGAAATGAAAAAATATCTTAAAGATAAGTATGATGAACTACATAATAAATCGGCTAATGAAATTTTAATCTACTTAGAACAATATAATCCAAATCTTGCTGGACCTATTATGTTAGACTATTTATTAGGTGAAGATAATAAAAAGGATTTAATTTATCATAATGTTTCTATTCAAGATAAGGCAAGCTGTTCTCTTTTTGCTTGTATTTTTACACAAAATATTATAAGATGTTGTAAAACATATGATGATATTTCCAAATACATAGAGTCTTATAATTTTGAATATGATACTCAATTAAGATTAGCTGAATATAGAAGGCCTGAACTATTTAGAACTACAGATAAATCAATTAGAATGAGAATGGAAACAAATTCAGAAGGCTTAGTGATTAAAAAATCTCGTAGCGGAATGTTAACTCTTCCTATATATTTAAGACGACGAGACTTTCCAGCATTATGTAATTCAACAAGATGCGGTCGTTAATTGTTTAGAAATTTTAATAAAATAATATTATCTTGAATAGTGTTGGGTTTGAAAGCTTAATACTATAAGTAAATCTTTATGTAATATTTTATTGATCGTGGCTAAAAATATCGTACTCTAACCAACCAGCTAAATCTAAATCAACTCTTGTATTTAAAAACTTAAAACAGTCATGAGCTAGTTTAGTTCTGTCTTCTCTTTTTAATTGAGCCTCAAGTTTATCTTTTAATTGGTGTAAAAATAAGACATCACCAATAGCGTATTCCATCTGTTCCTTACTTATTTCTTTAGCTCCCCAGTAAGATGTTTGTTCCTGTTTATTCAAATTAATTCCAATTAATTCTTTTACTAATGCTTTTAAGCCATGTGCATCTGTATATGTTCTTGCTATTTTAGAAGCTTTTTAAGTGCAATAAACATTCTTAACTTTAATTTCCAAGTATTTTTGTAAAATAGCCATGTCAAATCTTGCGAAGTGCATGATTTTCAAAACTTTCGGATTTGTTAATAATTTCTTTAGATTTTTTGCGTTTTTATATTGATTTGGTTGAAATCTAACTATGTGTCCTATTCCATCTCTTCCCGCTAATTGAACTAAACATAATCTATCTCTACTGTTATTTAGTCCCATTGCTTCTGTATCGATAGCTACCTCTGTTCCTAAATCAATATTATTAGGTAAATCACCTTCATAAAAATTAAACTTTGCTTTTATTTCTTCAGTTTTATTTGTCATTTTTTTGCTCATTATTTAATATTTCATTATATAAATTAATGGTTTTTTCGCACATTTTTTTCGTTGTATAATTATCAACTATATGCTCTCTAGCTCTTTCTCCTCGTTTAGTTTTTTCTTCAAGAGAAATACTTAAAACCATATCGATAGTTTTAGCAAATTTATCTGTATTTTGTGGATCTACCAACCACCCAGTTTCACCATCAATTATAGTTTCTAATGAACCACCAATAGATGTGGCAATGACCATTTTCTTCATAGCTTGTGCTTCTGGAACAACTCTTCCAAAAGCTTCACCTTTAATACTACTTGATACTACTATGTCCGCTATCATATATCCTGCCGACATGTCGGCAATATTATTTTCTAGTCTTACAAGCCCAGAAAGATGATTTTTTTTAATTTTAATTTTTAATTTTTTTAAATATTTGTTGTGATCTTTACTATCCCCAACTATTAGACATAGATAATTTTGATTTTTTACTTTTGCTAAAACATCTAAAAAATACATTTGTCCTTTCCATTCTGTTAACCTACCAGGCAATAATATGATAGATCTATCATTCGGAATTTGTAATTTATTTATTATGGCTACCATTCTTTGTTGTGTTACATTTTTTGGATTAAAAACATCTATATCAACACCCCTATGAATGATTGTAGCATCTCCTTTTGCAAATTTTTTTCTAAATATTTTGTAATTTTCAAAAGCATAATCTTTAATATAATTTGAAACGCAGATTATTTTATCAGCTCTAACCATTGACGAATTGTAAAATTTTTTGAGCCAAGAAAATGGAAAACTGCCAGTAGAATAATTTCCATGAATTGTTGAAACCAAAGGGCATTTTGCTTTTTTACATGCATAATAAGCAGACCAAGCTGGTGCTCTAGATCTTACATGAACTAAATCAACATCATTTTCTTTTATTATATTGCGTATTTTTTTGATATTTCTCCAAATTTTAAATGGGTTTTTTGTGGCTACATTAAGGGTTATATGTTTTCCACCAGCCTGTTCTATTTGATAAACCATTTTACCGCCCGAAGATAGAACTATGGAATTAAAATTATTTTCAATTAAATAATCATTTATTTCAATAACACCTCTCTCTATGCCACCAGAAATTAAGCTTGGTATTATTTGTAAAATAGTTTTTTTTCTTTCCATATTTTAAAAATCTTAATACAGGTATATAAACTATTATTAAAATAATAAAAGTCAACGAATAGGATATACTTATAAATTGAGTAATAGAACACTCTAAGACTAAATAAAATAATTTTGTGTATATTCTTATAGCTCCCCTTTGTCGCTCTGCGACATTTCCCCTCCTTGAGGGGAAATGTCGCAGAGCGACAAAGGGGAGCTAC
>JAQTXT010000072.1 GCA_028688645.1 Rickettsiales bacterium | reverse complement strand
AAAATTCATTCTCAACAATTAAGTTTTGATTTTTAATTAGATTTAGTCAAGATTGTAATACCCCACTGCTTGCGGTGGGGTTGTCATTTATTTTTTTTGCAACTATAATAATTTATAATTTGCAATCGAGCAACAATTTTAAATAAATAATATGAATATGAAACGAATATATTTGCCTGTCCTGTTTTTGTTAACAGTTTTTAATTTTAATAATTCTTTTGCTGCTGTTGATGGCGGTGATACATCTAGCGGAACCACAGGAAGTGTTAAGAATTTTAATGGAACAGATTTAGGTCTCGGTGTTTCATTGGGATATAAACTTTCTGTGATGAAAGATATATATACTTTTGATGATTCAAGTGATCATGACTACTTTTTTATAAATCCTAATGTTTTTTATAATAACTATTTTAGTCAAACTATAAATCAGAACTATGGTGTAGGTCTTGATTTAGGTTATGGTTATAAAAATATAACTGGATATGTGAGTGCCGGTTATGTTGGAAGCAGCTTTGATTATAAAGAAAATAGTACTACACAGTCAATGAATAAAGGTGCAGCGTTTGTTGGCTTTGGTTTTGGATATGATTTGACAAAAAATGTGGTAGTAAAAGTTAACACGATGTTCTACAGTTTTGATGTTAAACCAAATAATTCTGCTTATGAAAAGGTTGCAATTGATTTAAACACTGTGAATTTGCAATTAGGATTTAATTTCTAATACAAATATTATAAATATTTCTGGATGCGATGGAAGAGATAAAACAACATACAAATATAGCAAATGCTATCAGTAAAAACTTTTTGCAAGAATCTTTATATGCTTGCAGACGAGCTTTTAAATATAATCTATTTTTTAGTTTTATTGCTAGTATTATAACAATAGCAACTTCAATGTATTCACTTCAAGTTTTTGATAGAGTGCTTTCAAGTAGTAGTATTAGTACTTTGGTTGCTTTAACTGTTATAACTCTTGGCTTACTAATAGCTCTTGGCTTTATACATGTTGTAAGAACATTTTTATTAGTTGAAGTAAGCAATTATATAAATTCAAAACTTTCAAACAAATTAATTGATTTATCAATTTCAAAATCTGCAATTTTTAGTAATTTACAGAATACTCAAAATTTGGGTGATTTGAATGTTATTAAGGGCTTTTTGACTGGAGCAGGTATTAATTCATTATTTGATGCTCCATGGGCCATTCTTTATATAATAGCTATATATTTTATACATCCCATTCTTTGTCTTGTTGTTTTAATTTCTGCTGCCTGTCTTTTATTGCTTGCTTATTATAATGAAAAAACTTTGAAACCTATTTTGAATGAAGCAAATGAATTGAATGTAAAAAATACAAGAGATTTAGAGCTTATGAATCGCAATGCTGAAGTTATAGAAGCAATGGGAATGAAAACTAATATCATTAACAATTTTAATGAACTAGGTAATAAAATACAAGAATTGCAATTTAGAGCTAGCAAAAAGTCGGGAATAATATCTAACATTACAAAAACATTTCGTATGTTTGTATACATATTATCAACAGCTGTTGCTGCTTATTTAGTTATATATAATAAAATGAGTCCTGGAGGAATGGTTGCTGTATCAATCCTTTCTGGAAAAGCTCTTGCACCATTTGATGCTGCAATGGAAATCTGGAAAAGTGGTTATTAATGCAAGAAAATCCTATGAAAGATTAAATAAAACTATTCAATCAGGTGATATCAGACAGGATTCAATGAAATTGAATAAACCGAAAGGTGATCTTGAAATAGAAAGAGTTAGTTATATTTCACCAATAACTAAAAAAACAATAATAAAAGGCATTAATATTAAGATAAATTCTGGAGAAGTAATTGGTATTTTAGGTCCTAGCGGTTCAGGTAAAACAGTCTTTGCAAAACTAATTAGTGGCATATGGCAACCGACATCTGGTATTGTTAGACTTGATAGTGCAAATATTTATACATGGAATAGAGATGATGTTGGAAATCATATTGGCTACTTACCACAAGATATAGAATTATTCAATGGTAGTGTTAAAGATAATATAGCAAGAATGGACAAAAAAGCTGATTCAAACCTTGTTATTGATGCAAGTGAAAATGCTTTCGTTCACGATATGATTTTGCGACTCCCAAGCGGTTATGAAACAGATATTGGAATGAATGGAACACAACTTTCTGCGGGACAAAGACAGAGAATTGCTTTAGCAAGAGCATTTTATGGAAATCCAAGAGTGATTATTCTTGATGAGCCAAATTCAAATTTGGATCAAGATGGTGATATTGCTTTAGCAAAAGCTATTTTAAAAGCAAAAGAGAAGCAAAGCACGGTAATAGTAATTTCACATAGGCAATCAATACTTAATGTTGTGGATAAACTGCTTGTGATTTATGATGGTGAGGCAAAAATGTTTGGGGCGAGAGATGATGTCTTGAAAGAGCTCAATAAAAAACCAAATAACGCTCAATAAAAAGTAGTGATTAATGAATAAAATAGTAATTAACAAAATAGTAATTAAGAAAAAATAAAAAAACAAATAACACTTATAAAATTATGAAAAAAATGAGAAAAATAAGTAATAAATTCTTTGAAAAACTAAGAAAATATAAAGTATTAAATTTTTTAATTACTAAACTTGAAAACTTTTATTCTGTCTTGCCTAAAAATAAAGCTGAAATAAAAGGCAAGACTAAGGATTTAAAACAAAAATTCCTTGAAACAAAAGAACTCATAAAGAAGAATGCTGTTATATTTTTTAATAAGGAATATGACCAAGAAGATTTAAATATCGCAAGAAAGCCAATATTGATTGGTATTTGGACTGTGTTCGCTTTAGTCTTCGTGTCAATAGTTTGGGGTGTGTTTGTAAAAATAGATAGCGCAGCTATTGCGATGGGAACCGTTGTTTTAGAAGCCAATAGAAAGACAGTTCAACATTTTGAGGGTGGAATAATTGATGAAATTTTAGTCAATGAAGGTGATACAGTTAAAAATGGTCAAATATTAATTAAACTTGATGAAACATCATCAAAAGCTGGATTAGAAGTTCTAAAAAAACAGATGTTTGCTTTACAAGCTTCAAAAAAGAGACTTGAGGCAGAAAGAGATAGAGATATAATTAAAAATATTAAACCTAATCCTACGGAAGAAGGAAAGGAACCAATTAAAAATGAGGATAAATTAAATTTCTCTGAAGATATTTTTACTTCTAATATTAACGAAGAACTTAGTAAGATTATTGAGGGTGAAGAAAAATTATTTGATACAAGAAATAAAACAATAGATAGTCAAATAGATGTTTTACAACAACGAATAAAACAATATGAGAAGCAAATTGATGGGCTTAGAGCACAAGAAAGATCAATTAGTAATAGAATTGTTATGGCTAGAAACGAATTAGAATCTTCAAATCAATTATATCAAAGAAATATAATTTCTGAAACTGATTATTTAGCAATTAGTAAACAAGTTGAAGAACTAGAAGGAAATAAAGGTGAATATGTATCAAATATTGCAAAAACTAAACAAGCTATAGGTGAAACAGAAATGGAAATCATTAATACAAAAACTGAGTGGTTAAATGCAATCGTAAAAGACCTACAGGATACTCAAAATAAAATAAATGATATGCAAGAAAGACTAACTGCATCAAGCGATGTTTTAGCAAGAACAAATATTATAGCTCAACAATCAGGTATTGTAACAAATTTGAGATTTCACACAAAAGGCGGTGTAATTCCTGCCAACGCTCCTGTTTTAGATATCATACCTCAAAATGATAAATTAGTTGCTGAAGTTAAGGTAAATCCAAAAGATATTGATGTGGTTAGTGCTGGTTTGAAAGCGAAAATAAGACTTCTAGCTTATAGACAAAGAGAGGTTCCTTTACTGCACGCAAAAGTAATTAATGTTTCTGCTGATGTATTTCAAGATGAGGCAAACGGAGGAGTATATTATTACAAAGCAAAAGTTGAAGTAAATGAAAAAGAATTAAGTAAATTAAAAAATGTAAAGTTATATCCTGGAATGCCTATTGAAGTATTTATTGTAACAGGTTCAAGAACATTCTTTCAATATTTATTTACTCCTATTAGTGATAGTATGAGAAAAGCTTTTAGGGAGGAATAATGGGTTTAAAAATTAAAGTATCATTTTTAACAAAACTCTTTTTTATTAGTTTATTAACTTTTATATTTTGTATTTTTTTTAATAACGTATTATTTGCAAGACAACATAAAGAAGAACTAAATCGTCCAAATATTGATGAAATAACCGCTCAATATCCAAATATTAATGAGATAAAAAAAAGAATGTCGTTGAATGAAATTCTTCAATACACTTATAAAAATAATCCAGAACTTCAAGCAAAGCGACAAGAGCTAAACGCAACGAAGACTCTTAAAACAAAAGCTATAGGTCAAGGGTTTTTGCCATCTGTGTCAATTCAATCATCAAGAGGTAGATCATATTCTACAGAAAAATATCCAGATGAAAAAATTGAAGTAGACCAAGATATAAACAGAGATGAAATCACACTTTCTCAACCAATTTTTGAAAGTGGAAAAGGAATAACAAGAATAAAAGTCGCAAAAGGTCAAATAAATGTTAAAAAAGTTGAATTAATGTTAACTGAACAAACAATTCTTTTAGAGACTATAAAAAGTTATGTAGAAATTTTAAAGAACCAAGAAATATATGAACTTTCAAAAGCCAATGAAAATTCACTTAATAAAAACTATCAACTTTTATTGTTGAAGAAACAATATAAAAGAGCAACAATAGCTGAAGTTTCACTTGCTGAAGCTAGACATGCTTTAGCTGTTAGCGACACTGCTTTAGCCAAAAGGGACTTAGCTACTGCTCAATCAAACTTTGAAAAAATCACAGGGATAGATTCAATAATTATCTATGGTGATATGGAAAAGTTATTAAAAGAAGTTAACTCTTACAATACAACAAAAGAAGAAATACAGAAATTAGCAGAAGACAAAAACTTAAATTATATTTTATATAAAGAAAAATACTTATTAAGCAAGAATGTCCTAAATGATACAAAAACTGACTTCTTACCAGTAGTCAGATTAAATGTTGGTGCCTACAAAAATCAAGAATACAGCACAAGTAAAGAAGCCACAGATGATATTAGCGAACAACATGCCAGTTTAACACTAACCGTTCCTTTAATGAACTCAGGAAGCAATTATGCTAATTATAAAAATGCCAGCTATTCTTTAAATCAATCAAAGTTTGATTTACAAAATGCTAAGAAATCGTTAATCAATCAAATAAATACTGATTATGAAAACTTTACATCAATGAAAGTTGATGTTCAAAATACAGAAATTTATGTGAAATCAACCAAAGCAAGTTTAGACGCAATAAAAGAAGAAGAGAAGTTTGGTAAGAAAACCATGATTGATGTCCTAGATAGAATGAGAGAAAATTTCGCAGCACAAATAAAGTTAGCAACATCAAAGGCTAAAATGATTGAGAGTTATTATGAGTTGAGGTTTATATTGGCAGAGTTGACTGAGAAGAAATAATTTAAGCTTGAATAAAATTTAAATCACTATAAGGCTCATAAAAATTCTTAAGCCTTCGCAGTTGGCAACTTATTAATTATTTTACTACCAACCTGTTTATTGCTATTGTTAATTTCTCCAACATTTGCTTTTTTATCAGCAAGTTGTTGTTTACTCTCATCAAACTCTTTTATAACATCTTTCAACAATTTACTTTCAATACCTTTTCCATCTTTTTTAGGTCTTATAATCCTAACATCTTTATCTTTAAACATTTTATCATTTAATTGTTTTAGAATTTCTTTTCCAATTCCAAATGGACTTATCATATCTATAATATAAAACTTATCACCAGAATTCCATTCTTGTGGTTTAAGTTTAATACTTCCAGAAAGTAATCTCTTTTCTACATCTTCATTAATGCTAGCCCAGCTAATAAATGCAATTGGCTCATTCTTTTCTGTTCTAAACAATACAAATTGCTTTAATGCAACAGGTGGTATAACAAGCCATTCATAATCAGACACAAATAAATATTTATGGTTTGCTGACTTCATAGCAAGCATAGATACTGCGCCCAATGCACTTTCTAATGAAATGAATGCAGGGAGTTTGATTTTGTTAGTATTACTATCTCCGCTATCTTTTATAGCATTATCTTTTGAAACAATTTCTTTTGAAGAATTTTCATTTTTCATTTTTAAATCAGTTTTTTCTTTTAAATTTTTTTCTGTCATTTTTTGATCACAAATTATTAAACTTATAAAATAATATAATAATAATATTTTTTTGTAAAGAAATTTATAACAATTTTTAGTATTCTTTATTTTTTATTTTATAAAACTAATTCTTGTAAGCAATTATAAGCCTTTATAAATATTGACTAATATTAAAAGATGTAAAAGTGTAAAATTTATACAAAAAAGTTTAACCAAAAACTTGACTAATAAATTTTTTTTATATACACTATTTTTTAAGTTTGAAAATTAATTTGCGATAATTAAGACAATTAAAAGAAAGTTATTTAAATAAAGAGTTCATTTAGTTTAATTATTTTAATGTTTTGGTTTAGTTCTGTTCTATATTTTCTAAGATTTCGCAAATTTTTATATTAGGTTTTTATGTTTAATTTAAAAAATAAAACAATATCGTTTAAAATTTTTTTGATACTAATAGTATTGAGTAATCTTGTGACATTTTCATATTTTATAATTAAAAATAGAAGACAAACATGTTTAGATCCAAAAAAAGTATATGGTTTTTATCACTATCAACAAAAAGATTTATATGATGGTAATGGTTCTTATTTAGTCTCAAATTATGCTCCTGGTGGAAGTGGAATGTATAATCCAACTGAAACAAAGTATACCTATGCAGTGAATGGCAAAATTGTAGATGCTAGTTATGTTCTATATACAAAGGATTTTGCGAAAAGACATGGATTAAAACAAGATTCTAAATATATAGCTAATTTAGATGAGGGGTTGGAAGTTATTGAAATGTTCGTAAAAACAAATGGCATCAAGAACTATTGTGGAATGAGAGTACTTGTTGATAGTAAACTACCAATTGCAAAACCAGAAATGGACGAATTGGATAATCATAAGAGGGGTTATAGAGCCATAAGATTTCCTAGCACGACAAAAGAAGAAAGAAAATATTATGCAGAAAATGTCAGATCTAAAGAAGATGAAGAGTTTTGGAGAAGGACAATATGGAATCTTAAGACACCAACTATTTTCATTGGTACTGAAGGATTTAAGGGCTTAAAAGGCGGTGTGCCTGGTGCGGAATTTGCATTCACTTTGGATAAATTTAGCCAAAATTATTATAAAGATGTTGATTTTTATGAATTTGAAATTGGATGTTCTGAAACTGCTCTTAGAATGCTATATGACAAGCCTGTAATAGGCTTTGAAAAAGTAAAATCAAATCCAAAAGATAAAACGGGGTTTATTGTTTTTAAAGTTCCGCCTAGATTAGTAAAACTAATGCGTCCTTTTGTAGAGGAGTTGGAGCAATGGAATTTTAATGGATTATCAAGAGAAAAAAATACGATTCAGAAAAGCAGAGTTGTAGATATTGTAAATGGAGAAAAAAGGTATAAACCAATACCAGTATTAAAACTTATTAACCAAGAGGGGATAGAAGAAAATGACAGATAATAATTCAGAATTAGCACAGTTTGTAGATGAAGTTTATTTAAGTAAAGTCGTTTATCGTAATGATTTATCAAAAGGGGATTGCTAACTTATAATAGACTTTTAAATTATTTATTCTAATATAGAAATTATGTTAATAATTTCTATATTAGAATAAATGTGTAATGATATAAAGTGTAAATACTGTGGTAGTAACAAAATAAA
>JAQTXT010000071.1 GCA_028688645.1 Rickettsiales bacterium | reverse complement strand
GAGAAAGTAATCCTACCTGAGCAGTTGCCAGTCAAGGAAAAATAAAGAAAAATAACCGATTGTTGTTGCACCGTTGTTGGAGCAGTATTCGCTCTCACAATGTTCATTGTAGCATGTATCCTTTGGAACAGAAGTAAATCTCTAATAATGCAGCCAATTTCTAACAAATCTACAATCCAAGAACTGGAGCCGGTTATAAACCTTGCGCTGTTGATTAATACCTCAATCTAAAAAACGTCACTGATTTTTAAGTAAATATTCCATAATTTCAGTCAAGAGAATGCGTAAAAACTTGTCCTCCATAATTTTAACCTCTTGACGGACAAATCTGTATTCCAAAAGATTAAAAACTTAAAGTCGCATATTTAAGCAACAGCAAATTCACAAGGGCCTCTGATTGCTCAGGATTTAGACAAACTTTGCTCTACACATTAATAATAGCTTTTGGTATGGGACTTTTGAGAATGACTCTGACCCATTGCATGCCAAGACTCGTTCCAATTTTCACATTCGTACTTGCAGTATTGTTCTTGTTGGCTTTTGCTGTTTTCACATTTGCTACATCAACAGTTTCAGCTCTTTTGGGTGGTCTTTGGTCAATCATATTTGGAGTTTTCCTCATTTTATTAGCAATTGTTTTACTAATTATGCTTTGCATGTATTCAAATGAAGTCAAATTCCAAGGATATATGTTGGAATACTCAGTTAAATTTTTAAATCAAAACCCTCATGCATTTGTATACATTCCAGTCTTCTTTTTATTCCATGTTGGATTAGTCGCTTTAATCCTTTGGCAACACAGCTGCTACTCATCATATTATATGGGAAGTGGAAACTTCTGGAAACTTACCAGCAGTGGATTCCTTGATATCCTCAATATTCTTGAATACCTTTGGGGACTTCAATTTTTAAGAGATTCATGTAATTTTTATTTTATTCAGACAACTTCTGTGTTTCAGGAAATGCAGTTGATTGGTATTGGACAAGAAGTTCATCATGTTATCAACCATATCAAAGACTTGTCTGCAAAAATTGGGGAAGTGTTGTTGGTGGATCATTTTTGAATGCTTTTTTTGAAGTTCCAACTTTAATTGTCGAACTTTTAGTTTGTCATCCAAATACTTGCTGTTCAAAAATGGGAACAGTTTGTTACAATACATGCAACATTTTCACATTCTTTTTCGAATTGGTCAGAACAGATTCTTATTCTTACATTAACATGACAGGAATTCCATTTTGTGACGCAGCAAGACAATGTGGACGTCTTTGTGATAAATCAAAGCAATTTGTTGGATATTTTTCAGCTATGAAACATTACAGATTAGCAACTCACATTTCAATAATTTCATTTGTATTTTTCTGGGCTTTCTGGATTTTAGACTACAGAACATTAAACTTCGATTTGTGGAAGTTGTCTGTATTGATTATTACGATTTACAGTACTGTAACATGGTTTGTTGGAATTCATATCGATTCAGCAGAAGGACTTCAAACAAGTTACTTGGCAGAGTTATAATTGTAAGGAGAACATCAATACATGCAAAAGATTTTACCAGTACTTTTTTAATTAATTTCAGTCAATGAGAAAGGTTTTACAACCCCTTCAAAATAGAGTTCAAGGAGATGGAAATTGTTGATTATGTACAGGAAATTTTGATTTATTATTCACTTTTGTATTCAAATTTCACTTTCTTAAGAATATCATATTATTTTATACAAAGCAGAAAGATATTTTTTCAATGTTTGACAAATCATATTATTCATTATCGGAAATATCAATAGAAAGTTTATAATTGATGAAAAATGGGAAATTAAAATTGATCATTTATTTTAATATTTATTGTAATTCAATTCCATGATCGCTCAAAGATTAGTCGCCATGTCAACTCTTACCAAACGTAAACCTTCTTTCTTAATGTAGAACTCAAAAACTCATTTGGGTTAATCAGCGAATATAATTAAAGAGCCAACAAAAAACTCAATGGCTTCCATTCCGTACCCGACAAGGCTCAATTCTTTGTCACTTCTGCCAGACCAGGGAACTTCGGTGATCACATCGATTTCAAGTCTACCATCGACAACTGGTTTGATTAAAACAGAGTCCACAACGAACAATAATCCGATATCAGAAGAACTCAACTTTACACTCTCTCAGCTGTTTATTATGCTGGTATGCTTAACTTTGCAAGACTCTACGCTATTGGAGCCATTGGTAGAATGAACGGATGGACCAGATATGACAGAAACACTTACATGGAAGTCGACATCTCAGAATTACCCCCATCAGAAGTTATTCAAATCGTTTGGAACGGTACTCCAGTCTTTATCAGAAGACTTACTCATGAAGAAATTAAACAAGAAAACGAGTATCCAATTGAAACCGTTCTTGATAAAAGTTCAGAAGTCGTTTTGACACCAGCCGGAAAAAGCAGTATTTTAGTTTGCTCAGCCGTCTGCACTCATTTGGGTTGTGTCCCAATTCCTTATTTGGGTAACTACAACGGATGGGTCTGTATTTGTCACGGTTCAGTTTACGATAAGTTTGGTAGAGTCAGACAAGGTCCAGCCCTTCAAAACTTACCATACATCAACAACTCAATTTATGAGAACGGAACATTAGTCTGTATCGAAGCCCTTAAGTTCCCAAGAGAACCTGCTCAAAGATTCTGGGCCTGATCTTGTTTCTCTTAAATAAACTTTTATATTCATTCTTTTCTTAATGAAATTTCTTTTTATTTTTTCAATTTTAAAAATTAAATGCATCACAATTTTTTAAAAATTGTAAATCAAACAAGGAAAGATATTGTTAAAAGTAGATCAATTTTATTGACAGATTATTAAATTTTGACATTTTTACTGCTTAATATTTTTTTGGGATCGAATTAATATTGCAAAATTAATGTATGAAACTGCTTTTATAAAATGAAATAAAAAATTATAATTGATTGTCAAACGTACTTATAACAATGAGTGAATGCTTAGAATATATTTTCTGTTGTCTGTTTCTAAAAAATAATGAATCAGGAAGAACTGTTCATGGATAAACAGCCGGAAGTAATAAAAAAAAGAAATTGTAAAAGCCAAAGCCGAAACTTTCAAGAATTATTTCCAAATATAAATCTGAAGATATCATCAAAATGACAAAACAATAAAAAAAAAGTGGTCAGCTCGTTTATACATGCCCAATCTGTACATAGCTTTTTAATAGTATTTTATTTATTTAACAAAGAAATTTTGGCTTGTACTCAATGTGAAAACAACATGTGTCGATAATGCGTTTTATCTTATGAATAAAAGTTTTCAATTTCAGTTCATAACATGAAATGTCCCTTTTGCAATTCTGGGACTTCAAATTTTATTGATTACTAACAAGAAGCAAAAAGTTATTTTGATACAACAGGTAAGAATGGATTTCTAGATCCTGCTGAAAGAAAGAAAATTGATGATTAAATGAAATGGAACGAAAGTAAAAAGTTAGATAACGGATAAAAAAATAAGTAACATGAACTTTAAAGAATTTAAGAGTAATAAATAAATGAAAACGCAATTCCAACAAATATTAATATTGAGGCGCCTCCCAATGAAATTCAATAACCAAATTAATTGCACTAAGATGAATAAAATAGTATTGTTCATTTAAGAAACAGTTCAAGTAGAGCAAATAATTCTCAAAATCGTCAGTTAAATTTGACAACTTGAGATTTATTGCAATTTAAGCAAGATTTAATAAAAAATAACTTCTTAGTTAACATAAAATATCGATATTTTTTCATTTTTTCTGTATGAATTTAAATAAGAAACTATTTTTAGTTAACTTGCCTTATTTTACATCCTTTTAATAAGGAGAAAAAGGAGAAATATTTGATTAATCTTAAATTTATACAATTTGGTAGTAATAAAAATTAGGATTCTTAAAATTGGGTATAAAAATAAATTGATAATTTTGAAATTAAGATTAACTTACTGGAGTAATGAGTAACCCATAGCAAGATCAAGATGAATACGGACGCCGAAAAAGTAAGCGTCAAAGAGTTCCTAACGCATACTACACAGCTGGGATTAATGAACTAATAAAAGTAAATGATTATTAAATTGAAGATAACTCAAAAGTATCCATCTAAGAAAAATCGTAATGATGAAGATGAAGATTACAGCTCATAAGAAGAAAGAAACATGAGTCAAAATAATCGCAACTTTAATGAAAATTATCATTGCAATAACAAAGTCTAAGGATCTGCTCCATGGCTTACATGCATCATGCCTAAATCTAACAAACACCTTAAAATCCAAGTAATTATTGACTCTTCTATACGTCCAGCTCACATTGAGCAAGTATAAACAAGGAGGGAGCCTCAAGTCAAACAATCGTTTATTTCTGAATCTCAAAATATTCCATCATCTCATTATGTTAGCGCCAATATACCGAAAAAAGTAGAACCACAAGGAGGATTGAACTTACTCTCTTTATTCTAAAAAGTCATCAAAAATGTCTCTGATGAAGCTCCGTCTCCTGTTAAACATTCGAGCGTCAATCATACTTATCATCCAAACATAGCTGCTGAAGAGCCAACAATAAAGTATCAAAGCTCAATAACTCAAAAACAGCCAAAGCAATCCATTGCACCACCAGTTCCAAAAAGAGTCATATAGGAAGATAAAGATGGCAGAATTCTATCTTTATAAGTTGATCGATAAAACAAAGCAATGGTCATCAAACACTCGAAAATGGGTGAATGTAAGATTTTTTTATAATGATAGGTTTGGTACCCATTGAGGTTGAGCCTCCATGTTGGAAAATTGAAGAGTAAAAAATTGAATAATAACTTGAAATTATCAATGATTTGAAAAAAAAAATAAGTTTAAATCCCGCTCTACTGAAAAGTATTGCTATTTACAATTGATTTTATTTTTATGGATTTTTTAAGATTCAATACTTAAACAAGTATTTTGAAGAAATATATTAGAAAAAAATGGTAATTTTTTATTTGGTAAAGAATGAATTTAGTAAGTGTATAAATTGTTTGTTGAAAAGAATCAAAGGTTTCTGTCGAGGAAAATTTGTCTCCACAAATCAAATCTGACTAAATCCCCATGGTTTTAGAATTCACCTTTTGGAATACTGTATTGGAATGTTTTTTGTAAGTTTTAAGGTGTGACTTGATTAAATTTAAAGTAGCTGAGCATAGTACAGAAATCTGAAGTTGACAATAATGGGTTTGATGGGGTTGACTTTTTATTGTAGATTTTCCAGAAAATGAAGCTGAGAAGTTCAGATGAGTGAAGAGAATTGCCTTGATCTCTTTGGATTCCAACAACCATAAGTTCTTCCAACAAATTGAAAACCTCATGAATCTGAAGTCTATATGCTGGAACAGAAGGGAAAGTATTGAAATATCCCCAATGAGGATAAGTGAGTTTCATCATAACCATTGGATTGAGCTGAATATCAAACTTAAACCCTTTTGAATACTCATTAAAAAAGTTAATAAATCTGTTCAAAGCCAATCTTTCCTCATTTCTTTACTTTGTAATAATCAATGCCTCGTAAATGTTGTTCTTTTGCAAGTCAGTCAAACGATATTACTTTTTATTATTGAAAATGTACTTATGGAAGTTGAGATAATTTTATCTACATGTAACTATTCCAATGGCTGAATTAATCTTTTGCAATTATCTTCTTTTCACTCAAATTTCCTGCTCTGTAACCCTTTCTTGTTCCTACGATTTGCTTCACTAAAGCTTCATAGCTGTCATTTCCATAAAGATTTTGACCAAAATTTAACTCACCATTTATCATTTTGTTTTGCTCCAACATTGGCTTTTGGAATTCATTTATCAAATCTGCTGGGTGTCTGTGTCGGGGCAAATTTGCTACTTTTGCCAATGAACTGGCTCTCGATTTTATTACTGCGCTCATTTTTTACTTTTTCTCTTTTTATCTCAAATCAACCTAACTTTTATATTGTTATTAAAATCAATCAAATAAATCACAAATATTTTATTAACTTCATTTTCTTATATTAATGTTTTTATCATCAAATCTAAATTCAAAGTATTAATTTTTTAAGATAATGAAAATACAAATATTATTTATCACACTTTTCTTGTCTTTACTTAAGATTTTTTTAATTTATACTTTACCTAATTTAGATTGGTTTTTTCAGTATATTTTTTAAAATGAAAAAATGATGTTTTTTTTTCTTAATCAATAAAGCTGACAAGCAATCCAAAGACAATCTTTATGACAAGTCCAAATATATCTTGGATGATCTGAAAACTTTTCTTTTTCTTCATTATTGATATAGAATAATTATTTTTTGATGGTTTGAATCATTTGCAAATCTCTGTTAGAATCGACTCTTTTTTATGCCATAATACAAATACTGGATAAACAGCTGATAAATACTAAAAGATAATGATAAAATTTACCAAGAGACATAAAAATGTATGCTAGAATCATATTTATATCTGACTGCCCTATTAAAATGCAAACTATAAGAACGGTAACAATTATGAATGCAAAAACTTCTAAAAAAGATTGAAAAAAGTCATATCTGCGTAAAGGTTACGATTCTATGGCCATTAATGACTCTCTCCATTGTTTAAAGCAGACAATATTTATTCTATCAATCATGCCCTAGAGATTAATATGAGCAGGTGTATCAAAAAGGTAGATATTTTATCTTCTGAATGCATTACCTTATGAGTTAGAAATAAAAATAATTTTATCTAAAGTACTTTCTGGAAAAGTCATTTTCTTATCTTTTATTTTTTATGTTCTGTTCATGATGCGCTTTGTGCTGTGTCTTGATTGGTTTATCCGTCGACTACTAACACTGTGTTGAACGTATTAATGCTCGTCAATTTACATCTTATTTTTCAGATTTTTCTTTTATTTTAATTTTTCTATAAACTGACTTAGAAATCAAAAATTCATCTTGCAAAAATATCTCAGCTTGCAAAAAAATCTTCTTTATTCATCTTCTTCTTTTTTAATTTTATAGTCTTTACCATTATCAGGATCAAATAACTTAAACAAATACAAATAAGATTTTAAGGATGAAATAATTTATTCACAATGATCAAGAAAATAAAAATCATTTTATTTGTTAGAATAATATCAAAATATCAAAATTAATGTTAATAAACTTAAATTATAGAAAAATGATGTTCTTTATTTTGTTTTTACTCCACAAATATTTTCTGTTTTTTTGTTTGATTAATTGGAAAATGATCAATTTTAAAGATCTCTAAGATTTGATAAGAGTTACGCCTGATCAAAAATGACAGATTCGCATAATTAAACATTATTGATGAGTTTTTGGCTTTGTGTTAATTCATCGTATTATTCAATTTGATTATAATTTTAATGTAAAAATTCTTTATATGGTTGTTTATTTGAGTAAATATTATTTTGTCTTTGTTGTTAGGGAAGATAATTTTGTGGCTGAAAGTATACAGGTTAGATTCTGTTTGAGTTGTAAGAGAAATACTCTGGTGGAGGGGTATTTTTCTGGGGTAGTTTTGTGAAGCCTTGAGAGTTATTAATTCTTTGTTGTTAAATTTATACTTGATTTAATGTTCTGTATTTTATCACTTTTCTTTCAATGTATTGGGCTCTTTTTGGATCATTCCTCAGTTATATACTTGGCTCAAATATTCTCTGAACTTGCTGAGGAACAGGCATGGCCTGATAAAATTGAGGTCTTCCTTATGCTAAACTTGGCCTTTGCATTTACTGTGAATATTGAACCGGTTGTTGAACAAAGTATTGTCTCCTTTCGACAGGATATTGCTGTAAATTTACCCCATAAGGAATCTAATTTCCATTGCTCTGAATTAGAGTCATTTGCTAATTTGGCTGATTCTGATTTTGATAGTAAACTAATCGATTTGGCTCTAAAATATTAGGAATTTCAATTTTTTCTTCGTTATAAATTTTATTTTGATTAGTTTTTGATCT
>JAQTXT010000070.1 GCA_028688645.1 Rickettsiales bacterium | reverse complement strand
CTCCTCATGAAGATTTTTAAAATATTTTTGACGGTCTTTTATTGAATTTAGATCAACTGATTTGTATTTAGGACTTTTCTGCATTTTTTATTATTCTTTATTCTTCTTAATGGAAGAAATTCTTTTTAAAGTTAATTAAAATTCATTTTTTCTTGATTTAATAAAAAAATAATAAATAAAATACTTCTTTATTTATTTTCCTAGAATTTTATTTTCTTTCATTGAATTTTTGTTTTAACCTAAAACTCGGGCCTTGCTACAGTTTTGAAGTTTTGCGGAAGCCACCTGTAAAATTCAACAGAAAAAGATTTAATTCAATAAATTGTCTAAAATTTGAAAGAATATTAATCAGGTTTAAATAATTCTCTATCATTCTCATTGCTTGAAGGTGTTTGGTCTGTTGGCCTTGAAGACGGTTCTGTATTTTCTTTGACTGGCTCTGTTGGCAGCTCTGAGGATTGGGAATCTAAGTCCGTTTTCTCTGTACAAATGAGATTTTGGTCTTCTGATTTCGTCTTTTGAGTTGAGGACAACGGTTCTGATGATTGAAATGGTGTCTGGTGAGGCTCTGTGGTTACCGGCCATTTCTTGATGGAGTTGACTGACAGCTCCGTTCAAAGTTAAGTCTCTGTATTCTTTGTACATGTTGTGGACTCCAGTTCTGGATTGATATTTTAAGACGATTCCGAAAGTTTTGACATGTCCTGGTCTTCTTTCATAGACTTCATTGACTGAAAGGATTTGACCTTGGGCGCTTTTGGTTTTAAGAAGTCTTCTCAAATGATACCAGAATTTGGATTTAGCGATAACGTTATTTCTGGCGAACAATCTCAAAGCATATACTTTGGGACTTGGGTCTTGCTCGGTTGGGAGCTTTCTTCCCATAACAAGAAATTGTCTGACCTAAAGTTAATTATTCTTTTACTTTCATTTGTAATGATGCATCAGTTGGATCTTGACTTCCTCGAAGGGCTAATTTGACCATTTGCAAAAATTATGATTATAAAAATTCCTTAATATTTTATTTTAATTAATCAAAAAAAAATAATAAATAACTTTTTAACAACCAAATCAATTAATTAATCCTTTTAATAATTATAAAATTATCAATAACAATACAAACTTTTCTATTTTTACAGCAAGATTTTTTCTCAAACTTGTGAATTTTGTGAAGCATTTTAGAGCTCTGTTTTGTTAATCTGAGGAAGAGATTAGGATTTTATTGCTTAATCTACGAATTTTGCATAATCTGAATTTGCAGATGTCTTTTTTTGTCTATAAAGACAATAGTGTTGAATTACGAAAAGGATGTCATAAAATACGACCATGATTCCGAGAATTAATTTTACGATATTGATTTTTACATCAAGGCCGAAAATGGCTTCAAGCCCCATTTGACCAAATGAGAAAAGTCCTCCTGTAAGATCCATCAAAATATTAAAAATGGACCAGCCTGCAGTTGATTTTCTTTGATAATTCCAATACAGTTGAGGCAAATACTTGAGAGTTGAGATTGTCAATTTAAAATACCCTAAAAAGCTGATTTACCCAAGTGATGGTTAAGGAGAGATGGTTTTGGTGCCCTTGATATAAGACAAAAATTACAAGAATGAGAGTGCTATAAATGGCTGCAAAAGTCCACATTCCAACAAGGAGTATGACTGTATATGAATGAACTCTGTTGTTTTTTTTAGGATAAATGCAGATTTGCGTGATGGTCACAGCAGTAGCAAAAAGCGCATGATATGCGAAGAAAATATCATTGAGATCAACTTTACCTGTTTGTTCGTCACTGATAAAGTAGCCATAAGTGTTGTATATACCATAAAAGAGAAAGCCGGTAAGATTCATTGCAACAAAGTCAAAGTTCATGCCCTCTACACTGAAAATATAATGCTTTTTACTTCTTTACTTTGTAATTCGTATAGATTTGCCCATAGAATGATATTGACCAGGCGAAAAAATATATCCATCCTACAATGTCAATTATTGTTTGTTGAGTCTAGTTTACTTCACTCTACATTTTTTTTAAACGATAGAATTATAATTTATCACACAAACCAGAAAATCTTTACAATTTATTAACTTTTTATACAAATTTCCTTTTTTTATCAAGAAATCTACCATTTTTATAAAGGAAAATGAAACATCATTCAATAATTTTAGTCTAAAAAATCAATCAACTCATATTTTTAATAATTTTCTTTTTAAAGTTTGTTCCCTTTTGTTTTAAACTTGATTGATTATTTTTAATTACATTTAGTTCTTATAATTTTTAGTAAAAAAAATGAGCGACCAAACAGATTAAATATCCTTAGCTGACCAGTTATTGAGACAACTATAAGATTAGTATTTAGCCGTTCATGCTCAAAATATAATAATGCCCCAATAAAATAATTAACCCGATAATGATCCTTAAAATCCATATCAATCATTGTAATTTGATGACGAGTAAGATTAAGATTCACTATCAGATTAATAAAATCATGAATAAAATTAAAAAGAATAAAACAAATATCCCTCAGAAGAAGAAAAGCTAGAAGATGATGTGTAAAATTTTAAAAAACAAATTTAAAGTATTCGTATTTAATAAACACATTCAAACCCTTAAATGAAAGAGCTCATTGAAGTCCTTCCAGTTGATTAAAAAATATACATCGATTTGCCTGTCAAAGATTTTGAAATCGATTAACAAAAAATTAAAACTTTCGCCCTTTCAATGGATATTAAATAACCAGATTGGCTTCAAAACTAAACTCTATGTAAACTGAGAATTTAAGAACTTTTTATTAAAAAATCAATTCAAAAGCCTTTCACCAAAATCTGACATATTTTTATTTTCACTCTATCATTTCACAGTTTATAACATTACTCTTTTTTTATAAATCTACAAATTTGAACAATTAAAATCTAAAAGATTTACAATTCATGGAGACCATATAATAAACCGACCTTATTACTCTAAAAATTTCTAAGTAAAATGAACGTCTGCAAAGTCTCAAACCTCGGCTGACACAGTACCCAAAGTATTTTTTCAATGCAAGGGCAAATAATCTGATCATTTATGATAACACAAGCATTTACATTATCAATCGAGATGAAATGAAAAATTTCAATTTAGGAAAAAAGTACCTAATTGCTCAGTTAGCTTATAATAATGAAAAAGAGATCATAGCATTTTTAACAGTTGAAGGGCAGCTTTGGGTACAATTTTTAGCAACAAAAGTGAATTTCATAATAAAAAAATAAGTAAAAAAGCAGATTATTTTTGATTGGGTTTACGGAGTGAATAACATTTTTCAATTTTTTGTAGCTGATGAAACTGGAGTTAGGCTTTACAAAATATAATAAGAGAAAAAAGTTCTAAAATAAGTAAAAAGCATATCTGGAAAGTATAATTCATTTTTATATGAACCTTTGAGTGAAACTCTTGTCGGGTTTCCAACAGGTGACTGTCGAACAGTAATTCCATTTTTCTTTCATTCAACAAAACATAATAATTGGTTTAAGCTGAATCCAGCTCAAATAAATTTTTCTAATGATTAAAATTTAATCGAATCTGCAAGATAAAATAAATCATTGGGCCTTGATTGGGGAAATAATAACCAAGAGCTTTTTACTAAAACTGGCAATCAAAAATATTACACTTCATTAGTGAAGATAAATAAGAGGTGTTATTTAATATTTTTCTTTGCTGAAGAAGGATTACTAAAGCTTTTCTCAGTTTATGATGAAAAATAAAAATAAGTTACTGTAAAACTTCCCAGTGATTCTGTTCCTGACTTTTGTGTGATTGACAATATGTTTGTTGTCCATCTTAAAGTTGAAGGAATAACTTTTGTTTATGACCTTAACGGAGGAAATCTACAAGCTTTAGTATCACCATATCCATTGAGACATAAAGATTAATCTTCTGTAAAAAAAATTTATGAATATGAATTTTTAGGAGAGAGATCAATTCATCAAAGTGGGGTAATAAGCAAATGGTAAATACAACTTGAAGTAATTTTTAATTACTTGAAAAACTAGCTTCAAATATTTGATTTTCTAAATAAAAGAAGATAAGCTAAAATGGTTATTTTAAAATGGATAAGAAGAGAGTTATTCAAAATAAAAGAATTGAATCTATCAAAGTTTTGGAAGAATCTTTTTATCAAGTACCTGTCAAATAATTACCCTGAAACTTAAGTCATTAACTTGATTGATTTGTTCAGCAATGTCTTTTACACATTAAGTCAATAAGAACTCATTCCAAAATAAAAATTTTTAAACATAATTCTAGAGTGTATTCGACAGGCATTAGAACTGAAAATGAATATTCCCGTCTAGCTTCAAAACTTAATATTGGACCTTTTATTAGAATTTAAAAGATATGAAAACTTAGTTTATCTGCTACATAACGATGTAATAAAGGACAGTACCGAAATCATGAAAAAAGTAACTCAGTAATATTTCAAAGTGCCTGATGTAAAAATTTAATAATTTTAGATGATCCTAGGAACATTAGCTGTAGATATTACTTTTAGATCCGGAACTCCAAGAGATATGATAAAAATCCTCATGAAATTGGATCGAATCAGAGATGCCAAAAAATTTATCAGAGTCAACTATGAAAAAGTAGACGTCCTCTACTTGATTGAGGTCGCTAAGTATATCAAAAACCCAGTAATCTTAACCGATTATCTCAAATATATCAAGTCGTTTATACTTCTAAAATATCCCACCATAAATATCAATTATCTTAATGAGGCTGAATCTAAACTTTTCTCAACACCTTAAAGTCAAAAATACTCTGAAAGCTCTACAAAATTATCACAAAAAGAGTAAAAATAATTCAATCTTCTTTCCGATTTTTGATCAAAATTTTTCAATATTTTTCATATTAAAGACATTTTCATCTTTTCATAAATCTTGATTTTAAAAAAAAATTAGGAAGATTAATTAATTGAGGAGAAGATTAAAAATTCGAGTAAAATAAAGAATGATAATGAATGTTTAAATAGTTTTTGAGATCATACTTTGATTTCTCCTCTGGTAAGTTTGGCAATGACTTCCTTGGGGCTTTGTTTATCAACGGTGCATCCAATGGAGAGACAAGTACCGAGGACTTGCTTGACGGTTCCGGTGAAGTTCTTGGCCATTGATTTTTCTTCGATGACTTTAGCAATCTTTTTGATTTGCTCAAGAGTGAGGTTTCCCTTGTGGGTGACGTTTTTGACTTTCTTTCTATCTCTTTCATATCCACCGAGCTCCTTGATGATAAGGGCTGAAGAGGTTGGATTGATGATGATTTCAGCAGCTCTGTTTTGACATTTAAGTTGAACCATCACTCTGATACCTTTCCATTTTCCTCCTTCCTTAACAATATCTTATCCGACCTTTTTAGCGTTCTACATAACTTATTATATTTACGAGACCCAAAGGACCGAGCTTGGGGGCGAGGGTGGCAGCTGGACCTGGTTCACCTCCGAAAACTTTGATGTTAATGTATCTGACTTCGTTGGGATCGACTTTTGGTGGCATTCTACTATTATGGCTATAAAAAGATTATAATAATTTAATATTATTTTTTCACGAATTTATTTTCATTACTTTACCCTTTTTATATTAATTTTTACTTTCATATTCAAATTATCGTTTTATCAGATAAATCTCAAATCAAAGTTTTGCTTATTCAGACAACTCAACTGATCCGACCAAACACTTGGCGCTTCTTTAAGCAATAAGTGCTTCAAAAATGAGAGTGTTTCCTTCTTTCCAAATGTTGATTGTGTATTTTTATCCTGGGAATACATGACCAACAAATCTTGCTTGATAAGCCTTTATCTTTTATGGTTGATTGTTTAATATTTCTTGAACTATTGCTCGGCAAACGTTGCCATAACTTGCAAGACCTAAATTAGTAAGATAATTACCGTGAAGAATGGGCTTATCATAGTTTTGAAGAGAAGCAATACTTGGGTCAACATGTAAAGGATTGATATCCCCTGTTAATCTGTAAACTAAAGCTTGATTTGGATAACTTGTAGTTTCGATAACTTTATCAGGATTTCTTTTTGGTACATTTACCAAAGGCTTAGTGGCTCCCTTTCCTTTGAATCCGAATCCTCCCATTCCTCTTATGATAATGGACATATCATTTACAAAGGCCAATTCTTCTTTTCCTTAATTATTTTTCAGATAAGAGTTAATTCTGACAATACAAAGGGCATTTTTACCCTTATCAATTACATCAACGACTTATTGTTTATGAACGTATTATTTTCCTGGGAATAATTGAGGTTTGATAAGTTCCAATCTTTGTTCTGCGTGAAGAACTTGGAATGGACTAAAATCAGGGAAGTCTGGATTGGCCATAAATGGACTCACTAAATCAAATTTATTAATGACGGCAGCCATTGTTGGGAAAGCTGAATAAACTAAAAAATACGAGCGAAGTCATCATGAAGTTCGTAGGTATACTTGAAATCGGCTTCTTTCAAAGGATCTAAATGAATGAAATTTTACCTTGACTGAACCCAATACCAAGAGAATACAATATGGCTTCATTTTAAGTGAAGGAGTTATTTGTTGTTGGACTCTGAACACCAATGGCTTTTTCAGGTATGATTTTGGCAGGTTTGGACATATTTATAAAAAATTATATCGAAAAATGGATATCATGAATGAATTTAACTTAATTTGTATAAAAAAATGCATACAATGAGAGTAAGAAAAGAATACTTTTGTATTAGTAATAAAAAATAAGGACATACCGAGATTTGAACTCGGATTATTGGATTCAGAGTCCAATGTGCTAACCATTACACCATACGTCCAACATTAAAGATTAATCGTGAAATGAATATATTAATTAAGATTATCATTTTTAATATTTTCGAGAAGCATCATTTTAATATTTTCGAGGTACATCAGCCAATGTTTTTCCTTTCGATTTTATTCTTGCTAAGTCATCATGAATACCCTTCTACATACTTACCATTTTAGAGTTTACATATAAATAGCCTAAATATGGAGCAGCAAAAATAGCAACAAGACCCAAGTTTCTTATAATTTTTGGCCAGTACATTAGTAATTATTATATTAAATTAAGGCCAACTATTCTAAAAAATTCATAATTATAAAAACTTCATATCAATGCTCAGAAAATTAGGATTAGCTCTCGCTTCAACCACAGCTTCCATCTCCTACTTTATGGACGAATCCAAAGCTCCTTAATCAATTAGAAATGCAATCTGTATTTTATACCCTAACAACTCCAATGTAAGAGGAGTCGTTTCGTTCAGTCAATAAAATGCCACAACTCCTGTTAAAATTGCTTGCTCTGTAAAAGGCCTCAATCCTAACAGCAAACATGGAATTCATATTCACGAATTCGGAGATTTGACTGATGGTTGCGTAACTGCAGGTCCTCATTTTAACCCATCGAACAAAGCTCATGGTGGGCCATTTGAGAAATAACGACACGTTGGAGATCTTGGCAATCTTGTTTCAGATCCATTCGGAAACTCTTACATGTGTTTCAAAGACGATATAATTTCACTTTTTGGTCAATACTCAGTTGTTGGAAGATCAGTTGTAGTTCACGCAAAAGAAGATGATTTGGGTAAAAAAGGAGACGAATAATCATTAAAAACTGGAAACTCAGGTGCTCGAGTAGCATGTGGAGTAATCGGTCTCTCAAAGTAGTTCAAGTCATTAAATCCAAATGAAAACGTATGAACCAGTTTCTTGTATCTTTTTATCTTTACGAAACATTTTTATTTTATTTTATCAACTTTTATGCTAAAATTGAAATCATTTTATCAATTTAATCAAAGTAACAGTTCATTAATGTGAGATAAAAATAAATACAAATTTCAGTTTGAAAAACCTAGAGAACTTTCATCAGGGTCAGGAAGACCTATTCTTCTGTTTAATTAGGTTTGAAGAAGTCTGATTCTTTAATTTTTCTTCCTTTACATAGAATTGTATCGTTATTTCCATCTGATTTCTTATTTTTTGTTTCTATTAAATTATTCTTGAAATATCCTTGCATTTTTGTTAAGATTTTCTATTTAAAATTAAAGGG
>JAQTXT010000069.1 GCA_028688645.1 Rickettsiales bacterium | reverse complement strand
AAAGACTGTTAAATAGTTTTTATTTTGATATTGAACCATCCTAACTGTCTGTAAGAAGAAGCGATTCGTGAACTTTAGGGCCAAAACAAGGAAGCATATCGTGATAAAGCATTGTTCCAAAGATTAAAATTACAAAGCATAATGCTTTCAATATGTTGACTACGATTGATGTATCTTCGAGTTAATAACTTTTGTTATTCTCTCCGATTGTGACTGTAATTACGATTCCAACTGCCCAAATTATTAAAGTACGGCATACATCGGCTAATGAACGTGATAATGGGTTGATTCTCTTTGATATTGTTACAGCGATTGGAACTGAAACTGAAATACTTATGATCAGACAAATTATGAATATCCAAACGAGCATATTTTATTTAATTTGATCAAAAAAGACGCTAAAGCTTTCAACAAAATATTCGTTATCAACGATGACACAATTAGTTTTATCACTCCATGGACAAGGAACATATTGCCCAACAAAGCTTAAAATTAACATCGCAATAAATCCGTAAAGTCCCTCAAAAAATACAAGTTTTAAAGGACTCAACTCATACTTATTGAAAATCCATTTTTATGAAACTAAACCTCCTCCATTAAAGATGAGAGAAGCTAAAAGTAAAAGAACTCCTAATATTTGATTGTCTTGAGTTGTTGAAGATGCGCTAACAACAGTTATAATTTAAACGCCTGTAATGCCGACAAAAGCTATGACACATCCAATGATGGCATTTTTTTCGAATTTCTTTTTAAGGAAAAAGAATGAAAAAATCGCAGTGGTAATAATCACACCTCCTCTGGATATTTGCCAAACACTACTTGCAACCATATTTAAAGCTATATAAGATAAAAGTGAAGCCAAAAGGTCCATGATTGCAGGGAATAAAAGAAGGGAGACTGGAGCTGGTTCTTTTTTGTATCCATAAACTTATTGCTTATTTTATTTATTTCTGAAAATTAAATACAAAATTCCACAGAGCATTTATCCAACGAACATACAGAGAGTCTGAATGAACGGATGGAAGAACTTTTTGTTAGGGCCTTGTTAGAATTACTGAATGTTTTGGAATTTCAGAACTACATTTTTTCATATGTACATAAAGTATTTGTCGCTCCTAATGTGATTAACGAAAGGATCAGTATCAAGTTCAGTTTTTACATTCAACTTTATTATCGGTTATTTATTTCAAAGTGAACTTTAGTTTCTATTTTGGCAAATGATTCTGACAATTTTAATCTGTTGTCTTATATTTATTTTATTAAAAAATCTATCATTGAAATTGAAGTTTATGAAAGTTAATAATTTGAATTGATTGAAAGATATAAAATAGGAAGTAAATATCATAAATTTTAAAAATATTTAAATCTTAAGTTCGCAAAAAAAGATGAGCCATTTATTGGTAAGAAATCGATTTATCATAGCAACCAACAATTCTTCTTTTGAGAGATGGTACTGAGTCAATGGAAGGTATCGGCCAAATTATTTCAAACATTAACGCAGTCGAAGCCGTAGTCGATATTATTAAAACAACTTTGGGTCCACGAGGAATGGACAAAATGATCACCACCACAAGAGATACAACAATTTCTAACGATGGCGCTACCATTCTCGGTTTATTGGATATCGAACATCCAGCAGCCAAGATTCTCGTTGATATTGCAAGAAGTCAAGACAACGAAGTCGGCGATGGAACAACCACTGTTACTATTTTAGCAGGAGAATTAATGAAAAATGCCAAAACTTTTATTGAAGACGGTATGAATCCTCAAATTTTGGTCAGAGGATACAAAAGAGCTCTTGAATGGTGTCTTAAAAAGCTTTAAGATCTTGTCATTAAGCTTGATGATACCCCATAAAAAAGAAGAAATATGCTCATTAAATGCGCTTAAACTGCCCTTAACTCAAAACTTCTTTCATCATATAAAAACTTCTTCGCAGAAATCGTCGTCTCAGCAGTTGAAAAGCTCGATTCAAACCTTCTCGATAAGAGTTTGATCGGTATTAAAGAAGTAACTGGTGGATCAATTGTTGATTCATTCCTTGTCAGCGGTGTTGCTTTCAAAAAAACCTTCTCATATGCTGGTTTTGAACAACAACCGAAGAGTTTCACAAATCCAAAAATTATTATCTTAAAAATTGAACTCGAACTTAAATCTGAAAAATAAAACGCTTAAATTAGAATCGAAAACGTTGATGATTTCCAAAGTATTGTTGATGCTGAATGGCAAATTATTTACGACAAACTTCAAAAAATTCAAGATACTGGAGCCAACATTGTTTTGTCAAAACTTCCCATCGGAGATTTGGCCACTCAATGGTTCGCTGATAGAGGAATCTTCTGTGCTGGTAGAGTCCCAGAAGATGATATGAAGAGAGTTGCTAAAGCTACTGGAGCTCAACTTCAAACAACTGTTAATAATGTCTTACCTGATGTTTTAGGTACTTGTGGATCTTTCCAAGAAAAGCAAATCGGTGCTGAAAGATTCAATTTATTCGAAGAATGTCCACACGTAATTTTTCTTTATTAAATCAGACCAAATCAGCCACTATCATTTTAAGAGGTGGTGCTGAACAATTTATTAAAGAAGCCGAAAGATCATTAAATGACGCAATTATGATCGTTAGAAGATGTTTCAAGACTAACAAGGTTGTTGCTGGTGGAGGAGCTACTGAAATGGAATTATCAAAGGGATTGAAAGAATATGCCGTTGAAGTTTCAGGAAAAGAACAACTTGTCATGAATATGTTCGCTAAATCATTGGAAGTTATTCCAAAGATTATTGCAGACAATGCAGGTCTCGATTCATTGGACATCATTAACAAACTTAGACACAAACACTGTAAAATTTATTTTTATTTTTAGCGAAAGGAGGAATTTAAAATATGTACTTGGGTGTTGATATTGTTACTGGAGTTGGAAACAACTTTGAACAATACGTTTGGTAACCCGAACTTGTCAAAATTAACGCACTTAAAGCTGCCACAGAAGCTGCATGCACAATTCTTTCAATTGACGAAACCGTCAGAAACCCAAAATCAGAACAAGAAGAACAACAAAGAAGAGTCAAAAAAGCCATTCCAAGAGCTGGTGGAAGATGAAAAATCGATTGTATGTATTTTGTAATTGTTAGCATTTTTCTTTTTATTATTTTTTAATAATTTTATTTACTGAAATTTTAATTTCTACAAAAAAAAACGAATAACGATAAATTTCTTTAGTTTTAAAATAAATTATAAAGAATGAAAAATTCTAAAAGTTCTTAATTTAAAACTAACCAAGAAGTCTCATTCTATGTCTTAATAGTTCTCAAAGAAGAATTCTTTACGATAAACAAGTATAATGAAAAGTAAGGCAGCATTAAAACTTGGCCAAATACGAACAGATCCTGAAATAAGAAGTTTTAAAAAATTACCTTTAATAAAATAAAGAAAATATTCATCAAGTAAAAATCTTGTTGTAAGCAGTACCTGTGAAATTCCTGCTTTTCAATAATAGTTTAAAATTTCCTCTTCTCATAAAATTAAAAAAACAGTTATTTAGAAAAAATAAGAACGACATACTTAAACTGAAATTGACCCGATCAACGTTAAATACTTTTTTCAGAAAAGGAAAAATGCTATTCAGCCATTAGATGCGGCTCAACTAAAAAAATATTCCAGTTGTAACAAATTAATATCTTTTCCAAGCATTCCATAGTTGGGAGTTCCAAATGATTAATCGTTTATACAAAATGAAAATGGGGAACATGAAAGATAAATAAAATCATCAAACTCGATAAAACTCTAAACTATACAGTATGCGAAAAGGCCAAAACTAGAGAGAATTCCTTTCAAAAAAATACTGAAAACACAAATGAGTAAAACAATAAATCCGAGGAAAATATAAAGTTAACACTCAATATAAATTTAGAATGAAATTGAAAATTAATAAAAGCGTACATTGGTAAAAAAGAGGAGTAAAATGAGTAAATGCATGTTTGATAGAATTGACAGTAAAACAAAAATATTAGTAAAAAATCCTTTCAATAGAATACCAAAAAAGCATTCATAAATGAGTTAAAAGTTTTAAATTCCATAAAACATTGAAACCCTATAAAAAGATTTCATATTATCGAAAATATATGAAGATGGAAACAATCTAAGTTAACTCAGTTTATCAGGAAAATCTGATATTGAGAACTTAATTGGCTTGATGAACATTTGAACTCATAACAGTGAAAGAAGAGAAAGATTAGTATTTTTCGATTCTAAAGATTAATAAAAAGAATGATTTTTTCATAGATTTAAAAGTTAGAGTAATAAATTATTGATAATTTTGATTCTTAAGTAAATGATGCTTGAATAAGGATTTTAAAAGAATAATCAATCATCCATACTGGAGGCACCTTAACCTGAGCTGTCAGCGATTGAACCATAGATTTTTTGGTTGAATTTGAGATCAAAGCTGTCTTTATAGTCTCTGGCGACTTCTTCCATCACGAAGACAGAGTATCCGAGAACGACTACGGCAGTGAGGATAGTTCTTGTGAGGATTTGCTTTGAGTTAATATAGTTGAGTTCATTGTGAAGGTAGGCCATATCGTTGGTGTATTTGGAACTGTAATTTGAGTGGGGACTGTTTTCAGCGTACCAACTTCTCAATTCGAACATCTTTACCAAGTTTTAATAATTATTCTTGAATGGGATGTTGTGATAATGTTCAGGTAAGATGCTTCCACCTTGATAAAACTCTTTTGTTTTTGTTATTTTACGAACCCAGGTTGATAACATTTTTTAATATATTTTATATTTTTCATTTTATTTTTTTTACCCAACTCAATTTATCAAATCTTTAAAATTATCCATTTTTGTTAAATTTACCAAATCCTAAAAACTTCAAATCAAAAAGAAAAACTTTAAATAAAATCTTAACATCAAATAATTTGTGATTATAAAGTATTAATCTTTTATCAATCGATATTTTGATTCCAATTTAATTTTATAGTTTACGTCATTTTTACCTACTTTTGAATAAGATATGATACTAAAAAAACTATTGAATGATTTTTATTTTACATCAAGCTTATGCTACGTTATCATGCTTTTGATAGCTTGGGTTTACTTCGGCTATTTTGCTTTTTAAATCGTTTTTTACTAATTTTCTTTCCGTTTTTGGCAACATACGGTTTTCTTCCTCATTTACTGTTATTTTCCTCAATTCGAATTGATTTACTTCTTTAGTTTGCTATTTTTGTTTCAAAGTTTTACCTTGTTGCTTTAATTTGTAAATTCTAAGCATTTCTCAATGGGCGGTTTTCGAAAGTTGATTTTCTCTCAAATGAATTATTTGTTGCAATCATTCCTGGTCGATTATGTACTTGGATATGCGATTCGATTCGGACTGATTGGAGTAAAAAATACGTTAAGGTTTCGAAGTTTCAATTTTTGAAATCTGCCGATCATGAGTTTGATCCTCAAAACAAGTTAATTTCATCATTTTCGCATGATATTTTAGTTCTTGAATCATTATTGAGTGGTTTTTTGTTGTTATAGGTGTTAGAAAAGTTCCTTTGATTTTGAAAATGAATTTTGTGCTTGTGAAAATTTTGTTCGGTGGCAATTGAAGGTTATTTCAAATGGTTGGCTCATTTAAAGGATTGATTATTATGTCGAATGAAGTTGGTTGTTTGTGTGAATCAACGGTTTTGACTCATTGGGACTGTTGAACGGGTACCAATAAATATTATTGACTTTATAAATATAATAGAATATAAGGAGATTTGAAAGCATGCCACGGCCTAAAGTTTAAAGAAATGAGATTAAATACAAATTTAGCAAGCATGATATTGTATGGGCGAAGACGGCGGGTTATCGTTGGTGGCCGGCAGCAATAACATCATTACCATCTAAGAGCCGATGCTTTTACAAGGTGGACTTTATTGGGGATCGTTCCTAGTAAGAATTTAATATAATTTAGTGCGTTACTGTCGTAGTAGGAATTAGCTCCATACCTTGACTACTGTGATTAATATCAACACAATAAAAAGAACGATAAACACTTCACTAATGCCGTTACGATTGCTGCTAGGAAATACTAATAATTGATAGTCAAGCAGACAAGCAGCATAAAGAGCAAGGTGTCAAATGAATGCAAAACTTCATAATTAAAATAATAATTAAACGAATAAAATCAATTGCCCTAAATCCCTGAAAATATATAATAACTCAGCTCTCTTAATTAACAACTTATTCTACCCCAATCATAACAAGCATAAAATCATCCAACTTTTAGCAACATACCAAACGATCATCTTTAAGAAGAACCTCAATCATATTAAAAAACACACGAAAGATCTCCTACTCAATTGTTGAAGGCTTCTGATTAATTGTAAGAGGAGCCATTATCATTAGAACCATAAAATAAATAAAAATTCATGGAATAACTTCTCATCAAATACAAACTTAATGCTCTTCCTGACTTTAAAGACCTGAAAAAAACTGATAAGTAATCTTCTGCCAACAATAAGAAAGGACCTCATTATAAGAAAAAACTGATAATGAAAGCCAGACAAAGTTCAGCTGAATAAAGAGACGAATAGCTTTCTGATGATGCTTTATTGACTCGTAAAATTTACCGTTTTTTACTGAGAAAATTGCACTCATCATCATAAAGCCAGGACATTTCTTTGAGTTTAAAGGACCAAATAGTTTTATATAAATCATAGAAAATAACATGTTTGAGGAAAGTAATATAGTGGATATAGATGACTGAGTCTTAGAACATATTTAGATATCATAGAGAATGGATAAATTTTTATAAATAGAGTGAGAGAGAAAAATAGAGACATTCTAATTTGACTATGGAGGAGGAGAGTTAATAAGTATTGGTCAAATGAAATGAAATGAAAATAAATCAAAGTAATTAATGATTTAAATATGTTTATTTATATTCTTTTTTCTTCTTTATTATTTTTAGTGTTGATTAATTTCATTTTTATTGTTTTTATTAATGTTTATTTTTGAAAGAAAGAATGATGGATTAATTTATTATATTTTATTTTATTTTTAAAAAGAGTGAATAAAAAATATATGAATAAGAAAATTAAAAACATCAATCATTCAGTAGTTGATGCTTGTTTTTTATTGTTTTTGCTTTTCTATAAAATCATTGGCTTTCAACAAGCATTTATAAAGTCATCCATATTCCCCCAACCCATTTCAATGGATAGATTCTCAATTAACTGGCAACAATCGGATGAGTAAGTTTCAATTCAGCAACATCATTTCCATTGACATTGGCTCTAATTTTTTGACATGAATTCCAACAAATAAATGGTGATGAATCTTTATTTCTGTATTGAATAAGATAATGAGTAACGTATCCATTTGATGTACCTTTTATTTGAATGTAATGAATAATTTGGGGTTTTGTTGTTGATATTGACAAGTAGTTATTTATGTATGATGGTGGATTGTACACACCAGAGTTGAATGATTGTGCATTTAGTGTTTGTCCCGGTCTGTATTGAGTAGCAGAATATTGTCCAAAAGTTGATATTTTAATAAGTTAATTCTTGTTTCTGAAACAACTACCTGCTGCATTTCCATATTCAGTAAGCGTTGAGTATGTGTATCCCGTGTTACATAATGCGCTGTTTGTTGATGACACGCCTGGTGCTGGTTTTACGCAATCGTTATTTAAGAGTTGGAAGCCATCTGCGCATTGGATGCATTGTTGTAAGGAGTTGTATGTTAAGCAGTTTAGATTGATTTATATGCAGATAGCGAGCCAATCGCAATAAATGTATCCTGTCATGCATTTTAAGCATTTCAAGTTCACAGAGTCGAACAGGTCGCAATTTAATGATCTTAAAGATGTTCCTACACATCTGCCATTGTCGAGTCGTGAGCCAAAGCAACATGATATACAGTTGCCTAAGAGATCAACATTGGTACAAAACTCAGGGTAAGGTTTGCAGAAGTTGTCGACAGTCATCAAGCCAGAGTTTATCTCACCTGTTGATGGGTTAACCCAATACTCATAAAATGTGTTCTTACATGTGTAACATTGGCTTGTTGATAATGGATTGTAATAAAGACAGTTTGTAGATAAGTTGATGACACAGCGACCGAATGATAATTGATAA
>JAQTXT010000068.1 GCA_028688645.1 Rickettsiales bacterium | reverse complement strand
GGCTTTGTTGCTTGTGTTTGCAAAAGAGCTCTATTTTATCGCTTATGATGAAGAAGTAGCCAAAAAAAGTGGTATCAAAGTAAAGTTCCTCAATTTTTTACATATTATATGTTCTGTCAAAGGAAATCGGGGAAAAACCTTTGATTATTTTAATGCTATTCATTACAGTAATTCCAATACAATTTAAATTGATTAAAAAACCATTTTATAATTTGATTTTAATTATTTTTGTTTGTGTATGTGGAACAATATTGCCAAT
Organism: Rickettsiales bacterium; assembly: GCA_028688645.1. Classification (GTDB taxonomy): domain Bacteria; phylum Pseudomonadota; class Alphaproteobacteria; order Rickettsiales; family UBA1997; genus CALXSC01. The sequence continues at coordinate 7,884 of JAQTXT010000068.1, read as the reverse complement.
GTCTCTTTATAAAGAAGAAAAAGCTGCAAAAATTGGTAGTGAACTTTGGAAAAATTATATTGATGTTGAGAATATTAATAATTATATAGAGAAAGGAAAAACTGTTTTTGTTAGTATTTCTGCTAGTTGGTGCATGATATGCAATATTAATGAAATTACTGTCATGTCAAGCTATGAGATTGTAAATTTTTTGAGTCAGCCAAATATTGAAACGGTCAAAGTGGATATAACAAAAAATAGTAAACATGCAGAATATTTTTTCAAAAATCAAGAAAACTTTGGAGTTCCAACTTATATAATTTATAATAAAAAATGTCCTAATGGATATAGATTTAGCGGAAAAATTAGTGAAAAAAAATTCTTTGAAGAATTCAATCATTGCCTATAGTTATATAGCAATTATATTTTAATTAGAACAATATAAACCAGTTTACATTTCAGACTTGTTTCTAATCACTCGTTCCTAGTGATGGAGACTATGCAAAACTTTGTCAATTTAATTTTATTTCTTAATTTATTAAGTTAATATTAACTTTCACACAAATTTCTTATGAATAATAGTCTAATATTATTAATTATTTTTTGATTGTTGATTTTCTTTGTTTTTACCTTTGAATGGTAATATTGCTTTTACTAATCCCAAGCTTGAAATACCTATAAGCGCTGTAGCTATAATTTCTTTTCCTAAGATACCACATATTAATGCTGATATTATCATACATAAGCTAACAAAAAAACCTTGCCATTGTGATAATTTGTCTAATTTTATTTGAGCTTCAAGTTGCTTTTTTTGATGCTCGATTTTATTTATGGAAATTCGTTCAAAATCTTTTAAAATTATTTTTGTAGCTTTGGGATAAAGTGTGTTAAATTTTTCTAAGTCTTTAACTTTTATTGGAAAACTTTTATATTCTAATGACGCATTTTGAATTTTATTTTTAATTTTTTCTATAAATTTTTCTCTTTTCATAATTTTTATATAAATAATTTATATTGTAGTTAGATTAAAATAATATTTGTCAGATATAAACTACTTAACAAAAAAATAAGTAAATTGGAGTATAAGTTAGGTTTAAATGCAGTAAATACTATTTTAATCAACTATAAATAGTATCATAATATTTTAAAAATATGGAAGAATAAAAAAGCTTGATAAAAATAATTCTTTTTTTAGTATATCTCTAAGTATATCTTATATATTGTATTAATATGAAAAATAATTTTTTAAAAAATAAAAAGAGTATTGTTAGAGTAATTTTAGTTCTCGCAGTTTTATTGTTAATTTCTTTGTCTTTAGTTATTGTTGCAAGATGCAAACTTAATAGTGAAAATCCTGTCAATAAAGGAAAAGTTATTGCTGTTGCTGACGGTATGAAAATTTATGAAGGTGACATAGTGGATAGATTGAATTCATTGTCTGGTGGTAAAGAAATTAAATTGGAAGCTGTTCCTCAAAATATTCTAAAAGCTATGGTTTTGGAAGTTGTAGTAAATAATACTATTGATAAAGAATCTAAAAAACTAGGTTATCAGAAAGATCCAGAAATAGTAAGCAAAGTTGAAGACTATAAAAAAGGTTTAGTAAGAGAAAAATATTTGAATGATAATATATATTCAAAAGTTACTAATCAAGATGTTTTGAATGAATATAACAGAATTGTTAGTAGTTTAAAAGGAAAAGAGGAAAGAAAAGTAAAACATATATTAGTTGAAAATGAAGATGAAATAAACAGAGTTAGGAGAACTGTTTTAAGAACTGGAAATTTTGAAAAAATAGCACAAGAAAAATCTATTGATAAAGCAAGTGCTCAAAAAGGTGGAGATTTAGGTTATGTATTAAAAGAAGAGTTAGTACCTGAATTTGGTGATATGGCATTTATTTTAAAAGTTGGTGAAGTTTCAAAACCAGTTAAAACACAATATGGATGGCATATTATTAAGGTTGAAGATGTTAGACAGGCTCAATTTTTACCATTTGATGATGTAAAAGACAATATAAAATCAAATTTGCAACAACAGTTTATTCAGAAATTTTTACTTTCTCTAACTAAAGATGTAAATATTGATTTGAAAGTTAATGCAAAAGTTTTAAAAGAAGCACCAAAAGTGGAAAATTCAAAAGTTGATGCTATAACAGCTGATGAAGTTGAAAAAAATAATGATAGCAAGTAAAAACTTTAAAGAAAATGGGTGTCTTTCAAATAAATCTCTGATTTATGGAAAGCATCCTTTTTTTTCGGTTATAAAATCTAAAAAAAGAAAGATTTATAGTTTATTCATTTTAGAGAAGAATAAAAATGAATTTTTAAATTTTTTAAAAGACAACAACTTGGTTTTGCCAAAAGAAATTATTAATTTTGTTGATAGTGGTAAGTTAGATGGTATTTTTCCATATCAAGAAAAAAATCATCAAGGTTATATTTTATATGCTAGTGAAAAAGAGAGAATTTCTTTTGATGATTTTATAATTACAGCTAAAAATCAAAAACCATTGCCAAAATTGTTAATTCTGGATCAAATATTAGATCCTCATAATTTAGGAGCAATAATTAGAACAGCTGTTGCTTTTGGCATTGATAATATTATTATTACAAGTTTCAATTCAGTAAAAGATACTCCAACAGTTGTTAAATCATCTGCTGGTTTAAGTGAATTAATTAATTTAATAGAAGTTGTTAATTTGAATAACACTATTAAGGATTTAAAGAATATCGGTTATTTTATTATTGGTCTCGATGGAGAAGCAAAATTAACAGTTGAAAAAATAAATGATAGCAATAATTTAGTTTTGGTTCTAGGAAATGAAGGTAGAGGTATTAGAGAACTTGTTAAAAAAAATTGTGATGATTTAGTAAAAATTCCAATGGAAAATTGTGTAGAAAGTTTAAATGTATCTGTTGCAGCTGCAATTGCTATTTATGAGTTATGGGGACAAAATGTGGTGGACTGAAATTGGTATTATTGGCGCTGCTTTTGCGACATATCTTGCAAAAGAAATATTTAATTTAAGTACACCAATGTATATCGGCTTGTTTTTTTTACTTTTAATTATGATTTTTCAAAAAATGTAGGATTAATAATAATTAGAGTATATACATACTTTACATTATATTTTGTTTGTGTTATTTTGCTGAAATAACATTATTTTTATTAAAAAAAGGTTTAGAAAATGGAAGCAAAAGAAACTAATGTTGATTTAAAATTAAAAAGGCTTATTGAAAATATTGAAAAATTAGAAGAAGAAAAAAAGGAAACTTCAAGACAAATTGCCGATATTTATAAAGAAGCAAAAGGTTTTGGTTTTGATACAAAAGCTATGAGAAGAATTATTTCTTTGAGAAAAATGGATTCTGATAAAAGAATTGAGTTAGAACAACTAACTGAGACATATAAAGATGCATTAGGAATGTTAGGATAATGTTTTACATAGATAATACTGAAGATTTAGTAAATATTTGTGAAGAAATTAAAAAGAATGCCAATATTATTGGTGTAGATACCGAATTTACCAAACAAATAGAGTATTTTCCAACTTTATCAATAATTCAAATTTCATTTTTTAACGGTGAAGTTATGAAAAATTGTATAGTAGATGTTTTAGCAAAAGGTATTGATTTATCAGCACTGAAAGAAATCTTTGATAGTAAAAAAATAAAAAAGGTTTTTCATTCGTGTAGTCAAGATTTGGAGGGACTTTATAATCTTTTTCACAAAATTCCCTGTGGTGTTGAAGATACACAGATAATGGCTGAATTTTGTAGTATGAAGTCGAATTTAAGTTATACTGACTTAATTAAAGAAACTCTTGCAATCATCGTTAGAAAAGATAGAGAATTGCAAATTAGTGATTGGAAAATAAGACCTTTGAGTGAAGAACAATTAAATTATGCTTCAAATGATGTTGATTACCTTTTAGAATTATATATTAAATTATTACAAAAATTAGATTTAAGTAAAAATTTTAAATTTTACAGAGCCGAAATTGAAGATAGATACGGGCAAGATATGATTGAAAATATTATCCAAGAATCTTCATGGCGAAGAACCAGATTCAGAATTGGTAACAAGACAAATTTATATATGAATTTGCTTAAACAAGTATGTAGATTGAGAGAGAGTTTTGCTATAAAAAACAATGTAATTAAAAATGTTATAATGCCCGATTCTATTTTAAAACCAGTTTTAGTTAATCAACCAAAAAATGTAGAAGATTTTGACAAACTTTATGAAAAAAACGACAGGAATATAAAAAAGAGTTTTAAGAAAGCTTTTGTAAAAGAATGTATCAAAATTTTTGAAAAAGTACAAATAGATAAAATTGAAGAAAAGCCATATATAATAGAATTAAAAGATAAAGCAATGCTTCAAAAATTTGAAGAGATTAATGATTATATAATATCCGAATGCAAGAGAATGGATATAAATCCAGAAATTGTTCAAAATAAAATTGATTTAAGTTCTTATATATCTAATAGCGAGAATTTAGAAGATTTATTTTCTGAATGGAAAATAAAACTTTTTGGCAAAAGAATAAAAGAAATTAAAGAAAGATAATTCCTCGTCATTAAATTATATCAACTATATTTTATTTTATTGATTACAACTTTAAAAATACTTGAAAAATATTTTTAAAGTTGTAAATACATAAGAGGTAATTATATACTATAAATAAAATTTTATATTTGTGGATTTTATCTAAAATTTTGTATAACTTCAAAAAAACAAATAAAAAAATTCTTAATATAAAGTATTATTTTATTCTTAATATAGTTCTAGTTGTATTTATTATTAATAACATCGCGGATTAAAAATGAATAAGAAAGAAAGTCTTGGGAAAAATAAAATTATAAAAGCCATCAAGAAAGTAATTAAGAGAGTAAAAATTGTTTATGATTTAGAATCAAGAAAGGGTTATTTTGATGAGAAGAAAATAACTATATTGGAGAATTTTTCTATTAAGGAAGGTGTTTTAGTGTTTTATTGTATTAAAACACCATTTTATTTAGGTGTAGCGCTTTTTGATAAAAAAGATAATACAAAACTTTTATATAGAACCGCTAATCCAATTTGGACAAGTAAAGTCGCAGTAGAAAAAATTAAACTTGAGCTTAATGAAGTTGAAGATACAGTTAGCTTTTCTTTCAACAAAGGAAACAAAAAACAAACTGAAATTTTCTCCTTAAATTATATTTTAGGAAAAGATACAAAAAGTATAAAGAAAAAACCACTGATAAAATCCATTATAGAAAAGTCAGAATGCAATCCAATTATTAAACCTAATGCAAAACATAGTTGGGAATCTTGTGGAACTTTTAACGCAACTGTAGTTGATATCAATAATAAAGTTTATATTTTATATAGAGCTGTTGGTGATAATGGTAGTTCCGTTATAGGATATGCAACAAGTAATGATGGAATAAATATTGATGAAAGATTACCATATCCTATATATAAACCTATGGGATATTTTGAATTAAGAGTGGATGGTATTGACGAACCAACATTTTCATATAGTTCGGGTGGAACTTTTAGTTGTTGGGGTGGATGTGAAGATCCAAGAATTGTAAAAATAGACGATATAATTTATATGATTTATACTGCATTTAACGGAATAAATCCTCCTTGCGTTGCTCTAACTTCAATAAAAGTTGCTGATTTTTTACAAAAAAATTGGAACATGTGGAAAAAACCAGTTTTAGTTTCTCCTAAAAATCAAATGAATAAAAACTGGGTAATTTTCCCAGAAAAAATAAATGGAAAATTTGCAATTTTACACAGTATTACGCCAAAAATTCAAATTGAATACTTGGATAGTTTAGATTTTGAGAAAAATCCAAATATTAAAAGTACATATATTCCAGTAAAACAAAAAGATGTTTGGGATAGTGTAATTAGAGGCGTTGGACCAACACCAATAAAAATAGATGAAGGTTGGCTTGTTTTTTATCATGCAATAAGTGAAAATGAACCAAGCAAATATAAAATTGGAGCTATGATTCTTGATGGTAAAAACCCAACAAAAATTTTGTATAAATCTAGTTTTCCAATAATAGAACCTGATAGAATTTATGAGAATGAAGGTTATAAAAAAGGAATTGTATACACTTGTGGTGCAATTGTAAAAGATAAAAATATTATTCTTTATTATGGTGGCGCGGACACAGTTGTTTGTGTTGCTAGTTCTAATTTAAAAGACTTTATTAAACAAATAAAATTGAACAATGTCAAAATTTAATAGATCCGAAAAAAATCCATTTTTAAAACCTAACAAAAAAAATAATTGGGAAATGAAAGCTGCATTTAATCCAAGCGTAGCTTATGACAATGGAAAATATCATTTACTTTATAGAGCAATTTCCAACCCACAAAAAAGACAGGGGTTTAACCTTGAAATATCTTCCATTGGATATGCCGAAGGTAATAGCTATGATAGTTTTACTAACAATCGTCAATTAATTGAACCTGAATTTTATTGGGAGGCTTTCGGATGTGAAGACCCAAGAGTCACAAAACTTGATGATAAATATTATATATTTTATACCGCTCTTTCTGTATATCCATTTTCAGTAGAAGGTATAAAAATTGGTATAGCCATAACAAAAGATTTTAGAACTATAGAACAAAAACATTTAGTTACACCTTTTAATTCTAAAGCAATGGCTTTATTTCCTGAAAAAATTAATGGCAAATTTGCTGCTATACTTACTGTAGATACAGATAATCCACCAGCAAAAATTGCTCTTGCTTTTTTTGATAATGAATCCGATATGTGGAATCAAAATTTGTGGGAGGAATGGTATTCAAATTTAACATCAAATGTTATTCCTTTATTAAAAAGTAAAAATGATCATTTAGAAGTTGGCGCACAACCAGTCAAAACTAAAAACGGATGGCTTGTGGTTTATGCTTATATACAAAATTATTTTTCTGCAAATAAAATCTTTACTATAGAAGCTATGTTGTTAGATTTAGAAAATCCTCATAAAGTTATTGGAAAAACAAAAAAACCTTTGCTTATTCCAGAGAAAGATTATGAACTTTCTGGAAATATTTCAAATATTATTTTTCCTTCTGGCGCTATTATAGAGGGTGAAGATTTATTAATATACTACGGGGCAACTGATACAACTTCTTGTGTTGCAAGCTGTAAATTAGATGAATTACTGAAAGAAATGGCTTTACCTGAAGAAAAAGAGAATATCTTTATTGAAAGTAAAACTTTAAAAAACGGATTTAAAAGATATATTCACAATCCTATAATTAAACCAATAATTGAATCCCCATGGCAAGAGATGTCAACATTTAATCCAGCTGCTATATACTTAGATGGAAAAGTTCATATTCTTTATAGGGCAATGTCTTACAGAAATAAATCCGTTATTGGATATGCCTCAAGCACTGATGGAGTTCATATAGATGAAAGATTACCTGAACCAGTTTATGTTGCTAGAAAGATATTTGAAAAAAGAGCGGCGCCAGATTTATGGTGCGGATGCGAAGATGCAAGATTAACACGCATTGAAGATACAATATATATGACTTATACGGCATTTAATGGTCGTATACCTAGAGTCGCACTTTCAACAATTTCCGTATTTGATTTTATGGATAAAAAATGGAACTGGACTGAATCACAAGCAATTTCCTCACCAGGATTTGATGATAAAAATGCTTGCTTGCTTCCTAAAAAAATAAATGGAAAATTTGTAATTTTTCACAGACCAGAAAATTATATTAGTTTAAGTTTTGTTGAAGATTTGAATACTTTACAAGATAAGTGGCTAGATAGTGCTTATGCTTTAATTAAACCTAGATTAGATAAGTGGGATAATAAAAAGATTGGAATTTCGGCACCTCCTATTGAATTGGATGAAGGATGGTTGC
>JAQTXT010000067.1 GCA_028688645.1 Rickettsiales bacterium | reverse complement strand
TAGAAAAAATCTGAACAGAAATTTTTAAATAAATATCTAAATTATCAAAAATATTAAAATAAGTTGTTAAAATATACATGTTATTTTCCTAAATCTTCTTGAATTTCTAATGCAGCAATGCAGCCATATCCAGCAGCAGCTACAGCTTGTTTAAAAGGCTTATCAGTAACATCACCCGCAGCATATACAAAAGCAATATCAGTTCTTGTACTATCTGGAGCTGTCAAAATATAACCATTCTCATCAAACTTTAGACCACTATTTTCAAAAACCGTCGTTGCTGGTTGACTTCCTATTGCTACAAAAACACCATTCAAAGAAATAGTACTTTTCTCTCCAGTTTTCAGGTTTTTGACAATAACACCACTTACAGCTTTGGGACTTTCAGTTCCCAAAATCTCATCAATAGTAGTATTTACAACAAATTCTATATTTTTACTAGATTTAACTCTATCAAGAATACCGTCAGCCATTCTAAAAGCATCTCTTCTATGAATTAAATAAACCTTTTCACACAAATGAGATAAATGTAAAGCTTCAGTTCCAGCAGAAGATCCACCACCAATAACTGCAACAACTTTACCCTTATAAAAACTTCCATCACATGTAGCGCAAGCAGAAACCCCCCTGCCCTTAAATTTTTCTTCAGAAGGAATATCCAACCACTTAGCAGAAGCACCAGTTGCTATAATAACAAATTTAGCGAAATAAACATCACCACCATCCAGATTGCAAATAAAAGGTCTTTTTGAAAAATCTACCGATAAAACTCTATCATAAATTATTTCAACACCCAAATTTTTCGATTGTTCCAACATATTATTCATCAAATCAACACCAAGAATTGGTTTTGGAAAACCAGGAAAATTTTCTACTTCAGTTGTGGTCGTCAATTGTCCGCCAATAGACATACCAGATATAATTGAAATTTTTAATCCGCCTCTAGCTAAATAAATTGCAGCTGTATTACCCGCAGGTCCAGAACCAATTACCAAAACATCAACATTAAACTGAGCCATAAATAATCCTTCTTAATTATAATTAATTTCTACAACATTTTATAAAAATTACAAGAAAATAAATAATACTTGTATAAAATGTTTATAGAAAAGGGGCTATTAACAATTAGCTAATAGCCCCTTTTATTTAATCAAAACAAATTAAATTATTTCATTTGTTCAAATAAGTTTCCAAACACACTACCTAGCGTAGCACCTGTATCTGGTCCTGTATATTGATCTACATCAAATTCTTCTTCCTCTTCCATATTTTCTTCAATATCAGAAATTGGTTTTAAAGAAATTAAGAACTTTCCTGTACTTGGTTCAAAAGAGAATACTTTTCCATCCAATTTTTCACCAACTTTGAATTTTTCAGTCTTTTGATCTTTCTTGTCTTTAGCTATATCAATTCTTTTAATAACAGCTTTCAAACCACAATCAACTTCAACTTCTAAGAATTCTTTTTTGATAGTTTTTACGATGCAAGATATATCAGCACCTTTTTCAAACTTCTTAATTTCTTCTTTCAAGTCAGATTTCAATTGTTTAACACCAACACTGATTCTTTCTTGTTCATAATTAGTTCCTAATAATACAACTTTGATTTTATCATTTTTATTGTATTTTTTGATATCTTCTTCACTTTCTAAATCAGAAATATGAACTAAACCATCAACACCACTTGGAAATTCAACAAACAAACCAAATTCTGTAATATTTTTGATTGTTCCTTCCAAAATATCACCAATATTATGAGTTTCAGTAAATTCTTTCCATGGATTTGAAGTAGTTTGTTTTATACCTAATGAAATTCTGTGGTGTTCTGAATCTATATCAAGAACCATAACATCAATTTCTTGTCCTACAGATAAAACTTTTGCAGGAGATAAATTGTTCTTAAACCAAGACATTTCAGAAATATGAACTAAACCTTCAATACCATTGTCAATTTCAACAAATACACCATATTGTGCAATAGTTGTAACTTTACCTTTAACAACTTTTCCAACAGGATATTTGGTATTAATAGTTTCCCAAGGATTATCTTGTAATTGTTTCATACCCAAAGAAACTTTCTTTGTTTCTGGATCATACTTAATAACTTGAACTTTAATCTTTTCACCAACTTTCAATACATCACTTGGATGTCTAACTCTACACCAAGAAATATCAGTTAAGTGTAATAAACCATCAAAGCTTCCGAAGTCAATAAATGCACCGTAGTCTGTTAAGTTCTTTACCATACCTTCAACGACATCACCAACCTTAATCTTAGAAAGAATTTCATCTCTTTCTTTATTTCTTTGTTCATCCATTATAGCTCTCTTAGATACAACGACATTACCTCTAACATCATCTATCTTTAAAACCATAAATTTGTCTTTATTTCCAATCAAATTAGCCATATTTAATAAATCAGCTGTATCAACTTGGCTTTTTGGCAAGAACGCAACAACACCACCTAATTCAATGGCAAATCCACCTTTTACTTTACCTAAAATTCTACCTTCAATAACAGTTCCATCTGTCATATATTGTTTTAGATTATTCCAAGTTTGGTATTTTTTTGCACTTTCTCTGCTAATTAAAAGCTCACCTTTTTTATTCTCAATTTTGTTTAATAAAACATCAACTAAATCTCCAATATGGATATCTTCATCTTTAAATTCACTAATGATAATATATCCAATTGATTTTGATCCAATATCAAGACCAACAGCCTTATCATCTATATCAACGATAACACCTTTTACAACAGTTCCTTCCTCAAGTGATTGAGTTTCACCATCAAATTCAGTTAATAATTTTTCAAAATCATCATTTAAATATTTTTTTTCTTTCGTCATCTTTTTTCTTTAACGGGTAAATTGATAATACAAACGCAACATTTCATAAAGTACCCTAAACTTTATAATTCGATTACATTTGGTTGTAGGATATATAACTAATATAATTTTAAAAAGCAATAATTAATTGATATTAAAAAATTAATTATTATCATAGAAATGGGGTATATTGATTAGACAAAAATGCAAAAATTAAAATTATATAATTCACTAAATAAAAAATTGGAAGAATTCATTCCAATAGATAAAAATAAAGTTAGAATGTATACATGTGGCATTACTGTTTATGATAAATGTCATTTAGGACATGGAAAAACTTATATTACAAGCGATATTTTATTTAGACTTTTGCAAGAATTATATGGAAAAAATAATATAATTTATGTTAGAAATATTACAGATGTTGATGATAAAATAAACAAAAGAGCAGTTGAAAGAAAAATTACAATTCAGCAACTAACTCAAGAAAATATTGAGTTAATGGACGAAGATTTCAAATACTTACATTTATTAACACCAACCATTGAACCAAAAGCTACAGAACATATAAAAGAAATGATTTCTATGATTGAAATATTGATAAAAAATGGAAATGCTTATGTTACAGATGGTCATGTTTTATTTGATACATCAACATATAAAGATTATGGAAAATTATCAGGTAGAGATACTGAAGAAATGATAGCTGGAGCGAGAGTTGAAGTTGCTCCATACAAAAAAAATCCAATGGATTTTGTATTATGGAAACCAAGTCTTGATATAGATGATGATTCTGCAAAATTTGAAAGTCCATGGAGTATTGGAAGACCAGGTTGGCATATTGAATGTTCAGCAATGTCGCACAAATATTTTGGAGAAAATTTTGACATACATTGCGGTGGAAATGATTTAAAATTTCCACATCATGAAAATGAAATTGCACAAAGCAGATGCGCCTTTAAAGGCAGTAATTTTGCAAATTATTGGGTTCATACAGGTTTTTTACTTGTAAATGGTGAAAAAATGTCAAAATCTTTACATAATTTCACAACTATTGAAGATGTAAAAAACAAAGGTGTAAAAGGCGTAGTAATCAGATATGCTTTCTTAAAAAATCACTACAGAACTCCATTTGATTTTAGCATGAAATTAATGGAAGAAGCAGAGAAAAATTTAACCGATTTACATAAAGCAGTTCAAAATATAAAAGCTAGTGAAAAATTAAATGAAAATATATTGGAATATTTATGCGACGATTTAAATACTTCAAAAGTTTTAGCAGAATTATATAATTTGAAAAATACCAATTTACCAGAACTTAAAAAAGCTATGGAATTTTTGGATATTTATGATGAGGTATATTATCAAGAAAACAAAGACTTAAACACTATAAATATTACTGAAAATGAAATTTTAATTTTAATTAATCAAAGATTAGAAGCTAAAAAAAATAAAGATTTTAAAAAAGCCGACGAAATAAGAAATTTACTTGATAGTAAAGGTATTTTATTAAAAGATACACAAAACGGAAGCGAGTGGAATTTAAAATAATTATACAACTATTGCCTTTTAATTAATATATAATAAATTATACTTTGTATAAAAAAGTTTTTATAATGAAAATAATTGAAAAAATTAAACTTGAGCCATTCAAATATTCAACTTTAGCGATTGCTATTTTGTTGTTTTTTATCGTTTTGTTTAATGAAGGTCTTCTAAACAATGCCAAAATAGATGAAAAAGTAAGCGATATTAATCAAAATGAATTGCTCGTTTTCATTCAAGATGGTTGTATTCATTGTGCTCATGCGGAAGATTACTTAAATAATAATACTTTTGATGGAGTAAAAGTAATTTATCATAATTTAAAAGATAAAACATCAATGGGACTTTTATTTCAATACATAGCAAAATTGCATATACCACAACAAGGATTAGGAACTCCAATTTTTGTATTTAACGATAATTACATAGTTGGATTTGCAGAAGAGGAAAAAAATAACTTAATAAAACTATTAAACAATCAGAAACTTGAAAAAAAAGAACCAAATAATGAAATTAATTTAGGATTTTTTGGAAAATATAATTTATTAAACACATCGATACCACTTTTAGCAATAGTTATGGGTTTAGCCGATGGCTTTAATCCATGTGCTATGTGGGTTTTAGTTTATTTAATTTCAATTTGCGCAACAATAAATGATAAAAGAAAAATATGGTTTTTAGTTGGTAGCTTCGTTTTATCATCTGGAATTTTATATTTCCTATTCATGACAGCATGGCTAAATGTATTCTTATATATTGGATATATAAGAATTTTAGCATTAGCTATTGGTTTATTTGCAATGTATTTTGGATCATTAAGTATATACGAGTATATAAAATCACACGGAGCAGTTCAATGTAAATTGCAAAATAACGAAACAAGAAAACAATCAATGAATAAAATTCAAAAATTAGTCCTTGCAGACTTATCATTAATTTCAGTATTTGGAATAGTTTGTTTAGCATTCGTTGTTAATTCAATAGAATTTGCTTGCTCCGCAGCACTACCAGCCACCTTTACATTTGTATTGACCCAAGCTGGATTATCAACAGTAGCTTATTATTTATATATTCTACTTTACACAATATTTTTTATGTTAGACGATATGATTATTTTTGGACTTGCGGTTTTTGCAATAAACAAATATACTGGAACAAAATATGAAAAATATTCTACTTTGATTGGTGGTATAATAATGTTTATAATAGGAATCTTTATAGCATTTTTTCCAAAAACATTAAGTTAACGAATTTTTTTTTCTTGAAAACTAATTTTACAGTTATAACTTTAAATTGTATTGCGAATAAACATATAAAGCATTCATGAAAGAAGATCAATTCTATCAAATCTTTTACAAAGGAAATATTATACAACCATTAAAAGGGTTCTGCACCGCAGTTGAAGAAGGTTGTTCACTGGTTAAAGCGGGAGATAAATTATGTTTATCTACAACAGCTATTTTCAAACAAATACGCTCATTAGAAGAAAAATTAAATGTAAAATTGTTTAAAAAAGCACCAAATAGGGTAAATGGTATTTGTCTTGAGCTTACTGAAGATGGAAGGGCTTTTTATGAAAAAGCAAGAGAGGTTATTGATAAAACCGATGGATTGCTTGCTGAATATTTAGAAGAGAAGGATGATAAGGAAAGTAAAATTTTAAAAATTGGAGCGAGTACTAGGATATTTCAAGGAATATCTCTATATATAAATGATTTTAAAATTCAAAATCCTGACTTAGATATAAAAATCTATTTCGAAAATAAAGAAAACGGCATAGACAAGTTAAAGAAAGGTGAACTAGATATTTTAGTTTCAAGTTTCGAAAATAATGAAGAATTAGATAAAGGAATAAATTTCGTTAAACTCATGGATTATAAACCTTATCTTATTCTATATCAAGAACATACATTAAAAAATAAAAAATCAAATGAGATAACAAAATTTGATATATTAAATAATAAATTTATTTTTGACTATGAAATTATTACAATGAAAAGTTTACAAAAATTTATAGATGATAATAATATTAAAACAGATATAGATATAGGCAATTGTACTATTGATATTATAAAAATGTTAATAAAAAATAAAATGTGTATTTGGTTTATTTTTGATATATTTTTAAATAAAGAAGATCAAAATAATTTTATATTTAAAAAATTAGATAATTTTTTTCCAAATGGAAGTTACGGATATTTTACGATGAAAAATCAAAATACAAAAAAAATAACCAAAAATTTTGCCGATTTTTTGACTTCTAAAAAGAAAGAATTTCTAGAGAATAAAATTGATTTATCTGAAGTTGTTTAATTGTTAAATACATTTACTGTAATTGTCATTGCGGAGTTGGATTTTCTTAGTGAATGAAATGAACTTAGAAAATCCAACTCCGCAATGACATATCTATCTCAAGGTTATTCTTGCATAATCATTAATTCCATAAAGAACTGTTTCTAAATATTTTTGTATTATTAAATTGTTATTTGCTCTTTTCCCATTATACACTTCAAAATGATGAGGTAATTTACCATAATAATAAAAATCAAAAAAATTATTTGGTTCTTTATTGCTGTTTAAAATAACAGCTGGAATGGTTTCATCAATTAAATATTTTTTACTTTGTTGAATAAATAAATTTTTATATTTTGGGGCTTCATTTCTTCTTTCAAACCTTTCATAAAAATATTCCGCTTCTTGATTATAAACTTTTTCTATTACAGAATTTTGAAGTTTATATAATTCCATTAAAGCTGTTTCTATTTCTTTGTATTTTTGATGAGTATACCAATAATTATAACAAATATATTCTAATTTAGGTGTTGTTTCAGTTTCTTTAAAAATAGTTGTTATTTCGTCTGTTATTTTAAAATCTCTTGTCAGTTTTTTTTCATCAGAAAATAATTGTATTGCTTCTAAATTATCTTTGAACCAATCTTTTCCTTCTTGAGTTCCCGCAATGTAAGCTTCTTTTTGAAATTGTTCTTTGACTTTCAATGGTATCAACTCTTCCTTATCTATATTATGTTCATCAAAATATTTAGCACAATATCTATAATATAAATTATGTCTGTTTACGGTATCTCCAACAAATAACCCAATTTTTTTAATATTAAACTCTTCCTTAATACCATTATAATCCATTGATATTTTTTTATTACTCATGAGCTTTCTTAAATCAGCCATTATGAGTTTCATATTTTCGCCTTGGTAATATTCTTTCTCAAGACTGATTATAAGATTGCAGTCAATATCTTTCACACCTCTTTCATAAAATTGATAAAGCCTCTCATTTAGTCCCAAATATGAAAAATACAGATTTTTCTCCATTATTATTGCAATGGCTGTTTATTCTATAACTATTTATAAAATTAGCAATGTTTTTATTAAAGTAAATGCAATTTTATTAACAAGAAAAAATATTTGTTTTTTTTAATTATTTTTCTTTCATGTTGTATGTACTTACAAATACATTAGCATCATTAAATAAACTAAATTCAAGCTTTAGCTGGAATTATAAATGTCAACTATTTCGATGACATATTTTACAATTTTTAATAAAAATTATAAAATCTGTAAATTATTAAATTAATATTAATAAAGAAATAACAAATAAAATTAAAGAACTAAGAATTAATTATGGATTAAGTATATATAATATTAAAATTACCAAAAATAAGGATTGCTAACTTATAATAGACTTTTAAATTATTTATTCTAATATAGAAATTATGTTAATAATTTCTATATTAGAATAAATGTGTAATGATATAAAGTGTAAATACTGTGGTAGTAACAAAATAAAT
>JAQTXT010000066.1 GCA_028688645.1 Rickettsiales bacterium | reverse complement strand
GAACTAACTCTTCCATCCATTCCAACTGAACAACTTTTTTTATTAAGATTTTTCAAAAAAGTTCCATAAGCTTTACCCATAAAGTAAGCATCAACATTATCCAAATCTTTACCAATAACACCTCTTATATCATACATTTTTAGAATTGAGCGAGTGAATTTATGAGTTTTTGCATCCATAGAAAATAAATATAATTCGATTAGTCAAAAGAATACGAAAAAATAAATAAATATTCAATATGATTTATAATATTTTTAATCAACTCGTAAGCTAAACTTACAAGTTGATAAAACGACAATTTATCACATTCTTTTAGAAATAAATATTATTTATAATATATAATAACATTTCAGTCGTTCGGAAAAACCGAATAGTTGAGTTATATATTTTCAAGTAATATTGATTGAAAAATAAATAAAACCAATCTATTATAAGCATATGTTAATGCCCCAATGGTGAAATGGCAGACACATCAGCTTCAGGTGCTGATAATCGCAAGATTGTGGAGGTTCAAATCCTCTTTGGGGTACCAGATTAAGGATTTTATGCAATTTATAGATGAAGCAGTTATAACAATAAAAGCAGGTGATGGTGGAAATGGAGCAATAAGCTTTAGAAGAGCTAAATTTACTCCAAAAGGTGGACCTGATGGAGGTGATGGTGGAAAAGGCGGAGATATTATTATAAAATGTGCTGATAATATAAATACCCTACTTGATTTCAGATATATCAAAAACTTTGAAGCTGAAAGAGGTAATAATGGTGGAGGAGCTAATAGACACGGAAAGAGTGGAAATGATTTAATAATAAATGTTCCAAAAGGTACACAGATTTATTTTAATGAAAGTAAAGAAGAAAATAGTATAGACTTTATTGAAATTGGTCAAGAAATGAAGATTGCAAAAGGTGGAAATGGTGGATTTGGAAATACATATTTTAAATCATCAGTTAATCAAGCACCACGACGAGCCAACCCAGGACAAACAGGACAAGAATTTACTTTATTTTTAAAATTAAAATTGTTGTCAGATGTAGGATTGATTGGATTGCCTAATGCTGGAAAATCAACATTTTTGTCAGTTGTTACACAAGCAAAACCTAAAATAGCTGACTATCCATTTACAACTCTAAAACCTCAACTTGGTGTTACCAAGATTGATGATTATGATTTTGTTATTGCTGATTTACCAGGCTTAATTGAAGGTGCAAGTGAAGGCAAAGGATTAGGTGATAGATTTTTAAAACACACTGAAAGGTGCGGTATTTTACTTCATTTGATTGATATTAATAGCGATGATATAATCAGGGATTATAAAACAATCAGAAAAGAGCTAAAAAAATATAGTCCAATACTAGCTAAAAAAAGCGAAATTATTGGTTTAAGTAAATGTGACACTTTAAGTGCGGAAGAAATAGAAAAAAGAAAATCTTTGTTAGAACATGAAGTTAAAAAAAGTACAAAAGTTTTTGTAATTTCTAGTGCTACAAGAATTGGTGTTACTGAAATGTTAAGGGAAGTTAAAAAAGAAGTAATAAAATTTAAGTCTATTACAAAATAACATCAGATACAAATAAAAAAACTCTCACATCTTTATAAACACATAGTTATTATGTGCTTTTTACACATTTTAAAAAAATCATATTTTTCAAAAAATTAAAAGATATTTTTTACTTTTACTATTATTTTTCAAATTAGTTTAACTCAATAAATTAGTAACTTTATATAAATACTTTAAGCTTAACCAATATATTACTTATCCAAATAAATTCAAATTCTTTTTCTCGAACATGTATTAAAAATGCAGGAAACAATATCGTTATCTTTATTATAAAACTATGATTCCGTATAATCGTCAACTTTTATTATCTCTTTAATTTTCCTAACAAAGTAGTATATATGTTATAATTAATACGATATTTTTAAAATAGAATCTCACTCCTGATCAGCCTTCTTCAACCATAATAATTTCCTGCGCAATCATAACGCCAACCAGACATCCAATTTCCATTATAACATGTTGCAGATTCTGGTGTTCCTTCATAAGTAGTATCTATACAAGTTCCGCTAGAAGTTGTTCCAGAAGAACTAAAACCGCTTGGTAGTACATTATATGACCAATATGAATTTTCTAAAAGAAAACTATTTTGACAATCATCGCCACTATAATCTGGTTCAAATCCAGGACATGTTGTATTCTCGTTTGAATTCCATGATTCTCCATTACATGTAAAAGCTACAAATATAGAATAATCAGATCCTTCCATTAAACCAGTGACACAATCACCATTATCTGTTGTTCCAGAATAACTAAAACCATCATCTAAAATATTATAATCGCTCAAATCGTTGTTATTACAAACCATCAAGGCAGCACAACTACTATTTTCTACATAACTCCAAGTTCCAGTAGAACTACATAAAGCAGCCCTAGGAGTTATCTGATCTGACGCAAATCCATCAACACATTCATCATGCAATGTTGTTCCCCAGACATCTATATCATTTGATACAAAGTTTGTTAAATCACCATTTTGACAAACAACGGGCTCAACACATTCTGATCCGCCAAAAGCCCAAGTTCCATCGGCTTGACATTGTAAAGTAATTTCCCATCCTCCATTAGCAAATTCATAACCATTCGGACATTCATATTGAGTATACGATGTTGGATAAGAAGTTGTACCACCAGTCGTTAGACCAAATAAAGTGGCGTACATACTTTCAACATCATCATTTTGGCATTGAATCGCAGTACAACCGGTTCCGCTTAAATTACTAGCCCATGTCGTATCATTATTACATGTTACCTGTATTTCTGTTATACCAGCATCAGCTCCAGTTAATTCATAACCACTAATACATGTTCCAGTTAATATAGTATTAAATTCTGTCGTTCCAGTAGATACAAATCCAGGGAAAGTTACATTTGCAGCAATACTACTTACTCCAGCATTATCACATTCCGTATTACACATATTACCTGCATAATTCCAATTACCGTCTGACCCACATTTAGCAGCAATTGTTCCACCACTATTGTAATTACTACATGTTCCCTGCACATAATAATGATTAGAACACAATGCATTTTGAGTAGTGGAGTTTGTTGTACCAGCACTCCAAGAATAAATATTTATTGTTCCGCCAACAGTATTCATCAAATTACTAAATAAACAACATTGCTGAGCATATTCAAAATACATATTTTCATTGGTATCTTGTTTACATACCATATAAGAATAGTTGCCGCTGACTCCAGCACCGACAGAAGAACCATAATCAACATCAAAATTAGCATAAGACATGGTTGTAACACCAAAGCTAAGTCCAGTTGCTTGATAATAACCTTGAAAAATTCCACAAGTACTAGGACTATAGCTAACACAATGACTTTGAATATAACCAGCCTGATCGAAAAAAGTAATATCATTACTAGAAATTACAGGAGAACTACTAGTACATTGCGCATGACAATATTTACTAGATGAACTGGAACTTATTAATGTCCATTCTCCAACTCCATAATTACCACCTGTACACATTATAATTCTGTCTGTTGTCCCATCGACTAATGAATATCCACTATCACACGAATATACCTTAAAAACTTCTCCATATTGAACAATTTGATTTGTATTTAGTGGAATTTGAGTTCCAACAGTAGAAGAACAATTAATATCCGAACATTTTATAATACTATCAGTATAAGAACTATTTAATAAAGTATAAGATGTTTGATTAATATTTACAGTTTCACATGTTTTTATTCCACAACTATCTGTAACAGTATAAAATTCACTATTAGCAAGTGCAGTATTACTATATACCCAAGTTCTATCATTTTGGCAAGTAGCGATAACAATTCCAGCCATTGTATATCCAGTTTCACATGTTGTTGCTTCTTGCGTTTCTCCTACTTCTGTTATTCCTGTTGTATTTGTAAATATTGCATTTGGAACCTCATCATTGGCATTTAAAGTACTATTTTGACAAGCCGCTGGAATACAAGCATTAATTACTTCTTGCCATTGACCATTACTATTACAATTTCTTGTAGGGTTTATACCCACAGAAGCTTGTTCATAATCTTGAATACAACTTCCTTCAATATTATTTATACCTGCATCAGTTTCTGGCCAAGCCGCATAACCATTCGTATATGTTGCACCTACTGTTTCATCTATGACAGCACATTTTGCAGAAGAGCATTGTGTATCCAACATTCCCCAAATTCCGCCACTCAAACAATTCCTTGTAGCCGTTCCACTATATCCATCTAAACATGTTCCAGTAACATTTACAACACCAGCAAGAGTCTTTGGCCAGCTAGAACCATTATTATCATCTGATTCAAAAGGACACCAAGTTGAACCGCAATACGGATATGCTTCTTTTTCTGCTTCAGTTAAGCTATCACAATCTACACATTCCGAACTAGATGCATCTGGATTATTATAACAATAATCAGCGCATTGTTCTGAATTTTTATTAACTCCTGTACAATCTATCGATTCAATTCCAGTAATAAGCCCCTGATCTGTATCAAAAGGAAGAACATTAACAAATACTCCGCAGTCTTTTGCTTTTTTATCTATTGTAAAACATTTTAACTGTCCTGTATGTGTAATATCACTGATAGTGGTTAGTCCAGAACAACCAACTTTGCCTTCTATTAGAACATAACAAGATGTGGTGTCTGCCGCAAAAGAATATGGCTGATTAACTAGAAATAATAAAAATAAGGCGAATAAATTAAATATTTTTTTACAATTTTTCTGAACATTCAGCATAGGATTGTTATTTTTATTAATAAACAAACTGTCCCGTAAAAAATAAATTTTTGTCAATTGATTAAAAAATATTTTTTACTCAAATTAAATTAACAGTAAAATAAAAAATATAAAAAACAACTATACATTATCATAATAATGATTTTTAATATTTTTATCCATTTTTAATTCTTTGAATATTGAGAATGCTAAATTTAAGTTTCTTACTTATTTTTTGTGAATTTAAAAATAAAGTTTATATTATTTACTAATTAAATTCTTTTTTTAAATCTCTCCCAAACAAATTATCAAGTCCTGCTTTTAGAGGTTTCTTATCATAAATTATATCATATAAAGCATTAGTTATAGGCATATCAAGTTTTAAATCCTTAGACATTTCATAAACAGCTTTTAGCGTATAAAATCCCTCACAATTCTTATCAGTTTTTTCACCTTTGACAAATAATTCACCGAATCTTCTATTATTACTATGATTAGAAAACAATGTAGCTTCAAAATCACCTAAAAAAGCCAAACCACAAGCACTATGCGGATTTCCACCTAATTTTTCAATAAATTTACTTACTTCAGCGACAGATCTTGCCATTAGTGCACCTTTCAAACTATTCCAACCTAAACCATCAAGTATACCAGCTGCAATGCCTATAACATTTTTATAAGCACCTCCAATTTCATTTCCAATCAAATCGGTTCCATAATATAACCTCATTAAAGGCGTTCTCATCAATTCAACAACATCCTTTTTAACTTCATCACCAATTCCGTCAATCACTGCACAATTTGGTATTCCTTTAGTATAGTCTTCAACATGACCAGGACCTAGCAAAACAGCAATTCTAATATTCTGACTTATATTTTTTAGCATAATTTGAGACAATCTTTCCTTACTTTCTACGTCTATACCTTTCATAGCCAATATAAATGTCTTTCCTTCAAGATTAAATTTATTTAATTCTTTAGACAAATTTTTCAAATTTTGCGCATCAATAGAAATTATAATATATTTATTTTCTAAAGTTTGTTTTAAATTTGAAGTCAATTTTACTTCATTGGGTAAAGCCAAATATTCATTTTGTTTTTTATCTCTCAAATCTTGAAAAGTTCTTGAAGTTTCCAAACCATATAACAATATTTCACCAATTTTTCTATATTCAACTAAATACCACGCTAAAAATGTTCCCCATCTGCCACAGCCAATAACACTAACACTTTCAATATTTTTCATATAATTCCTACAAACTAATTATAATTAATAATATTTTTCATATTAGTAAAATCAAGATTTAGTTTGTATAAATTGCCACTTTTGTTGCGAATTCTGTTTTATAATTCGTGAAAAACCATCTACATACCTCCTTTCAAAATCTTCAACAATCTTAATTAATCTAATATTTGTTTCTTCAATTGAAACTAATCTTTCCTTATAAGCATCAATGGTACGATTTTCTTTAATTGGAGTGATTTTATAACTTTTTTTGGCCTTCTCATACATAACTTCTCTCAATTCAACTACATTTTTATAATTTTCACGAGATTTTATAAAAATATTAAACATTAACTCTAATTTTGGATTTTCCCTAATTGAATTTTCCACTTTATCCAGAATATACAAAACCCTCCTAGCGTAAATAAAACCAAATTTGTTTTTTTCTATAATTATTTTTTGACTTAAATCAACGAATTCCTCACATTCTCTTTTAAAACCGTCATCAAACTCTTTAATTAATTTTTTTAAAATTTCATTTGATTTACAATATGAAATAATTATTTCCCTATATTGCTCATTTGTATATTCCATATTTAAAATATCTGGAATAATAAAAAACTTGATACTTTTCACTTTTTCAAACATATAATTTTGAAATTCTTTTAATGTTTTACACACATTTTGAGTTATTTTTTTAATTAATTGGTTAAAAATTAATTCCAAATTACCGTCCTCTGTGATTTTATTATCCAAGACATCAAAAAATTTGTCTATACTTTCACTATAGTTACAAACAAATGTATGATATTCTTGTAAAATTAATGATATTAATCTTCTTCTTTCTTGTAAAACAATTTGAAATTGTGCTTTTTTAATTATATCACTTCTTGGTATTCTTAGTAAAATCATATTATCGCCATATTTTTTTAAAAATAAATAGCTAGTATAATAATGTAATCATAAATTATAATATACAACTATAAGATTTATATAATAAATATAATTATTCAAAATTGTTTCATAAAAAAATTTATTCTAATTTATCTTTGACAACAAGTAAGCCGTTGCCTTAACTTTTATTTGGTGAATCTAATATGAATATTTTATTTTTTTCTTGAGCAGGGAAGATTTTATAAATCCTTCCTCTTTATTCCAAATAAAAAGTCTTAATCATTATTAATTTTATTGTTTTAATGTTTTGAAAGTGATTGAAAACCCATTCTCACAGGAGAACTATAATATTTTTTATATTGGTAAAATTAAAATTAGTTAATCACTTAGTAAAAATATATGATTTTCAGTTCTTATAGTGACTAAAAATACAAACTAATCTTTTATCTATATCTCAATTTAAATCCAGTGTTACGTTCTTTATGAAAATGGAACCTATAAGTAAAAGTCAAATTAAATACATTATTATAACTCGTATCAATATAATCAATATTTGAATAAACTTTTTCTCTCAAATATGAAAATTCAATAATCCAATTATTATCAAACTCATAACCAATTAAAGCTGTATAATAATTTTCAAAATCTTTTCTTTTTTGATAATCTGACGGAGCTATATCACGATAATCCGACTCTATTCTTTCATAATATCCGCCTAGATATAATTTTATAGTTAAATAATGAATATAACCAAATCCAAGCCCAAATATATCTCTATCTAAATAATTAATTTCAGTATTATAATTTCTATATGAAGGAAAAAAACTTATTATGTCATTATTTGAATATCTATATCTAAAACTAGACAATACTTTTTGTATACTTACATCGGCCACATTTGTATTTTTACTTTCATAATTCCTTTCTTCATATTCATAAACCCCAAGAATATTTAATTTTTCAAATTTTAAATAATTTACCTTCAAAATCCCTCCAGGATATTTAGAAGAATAATATGTTTTTTGATTCTCTGTTGCAAAATAATAGACAGGTCTTACAGACGCAGCTAATTTTATAGATGGAAAATAAAAAGATGGTCCTGTTTCTAATTTCATAAAAGAGTCGTCAAAATTATGATTTTCCTTATAGAATCTACCCACTATATTTGTAGCTGTTGCCCAAGAACTATATGGAGATAAATCTAATGCATAAATAAGATACGCTTTACCAGTTAAATAAGAATCACTAAAATCTTTTGAACCCTCACTTTCAGCATGTTTCGTATTTGTTTCAAATCCAGAATCAAACCCAACATAACCATAAAAATGATGCGCTTCACCACCAATTTTTTTTGGAAGTATTAATTGCTGTTTGGTATCTAAAATTTCCTTTTGTGTTTTGTAATCTAATTTATCGGCAAAACCTTCTTCTGAAAAAGCTGGCACTGAAAAAATACCAAAAGAAAAAGAAAGAAAAATAATGCAAAGAATATATCTAACTATATTCTTTTTATTACCAAACTTTTCACTCAAATCATTCAAAATATTCATACAATATACGAAAAGTTGTTAAAATAGTTCGTCCCACCAATGTCTTCGAGTTTGTTCTCTTTTTTTTCTATAATTAGTTTTATCAGTATTAGCATTATTTAAAATTATTTCGGATTTTTTATTTAAATTTCCTGTTCCAAGTCCTGTATTTTCACTATTTCCACCACCTGCACCAGAATTACCAGTACCTAA
>JAQTXT010000065.1 GCA_028688645.1 Rickettsiales bacterium | reverse complement strand
TTTTAATTTGTATTCTCCACTAAATTATCTTTTAGTTATTGCGAAAATATTTTTACAATCTCAACATAAAAATCTTTAATTACCATTATTTACAATGCCACTTTTATTTAAACTGTCACTACCTCAATATTTGTATTTTATATCATTACACATTTATTCCAACCTAGAAAAAAATTAAAATCTAATAAAAGTTAAAAATCCCCCCTTAACACACAACCAAATATTTAATTGACTTTATAAAAATATCATGATAAATTACTAATCGTTGGGACAATAGCTCAGTTGGTTAGAGCAGGATGCTCATAACGTCTTGGTCCAAGGTTCGAGTCCTTGTTGTCCCACCATTTTCTTGGTTTTTATCAAGAATATTTTAAGGCGTTTAAATTGGAGAGGTGGCTGAGTGGCCGAAAGCGGCTTCCTGCTAAGAAGTTATACTGGGATAACTGGTATCATGGGTTCGAATCCCATCCTCTCCACCATCAATTTATTCAAATCATTATTTACTTACAAAATCAAAAAATTTTATTTCATAATGAGAACCCTAGGGTTTGGACGAAGCACTAAACCAAACCGATGGCTGCTTGCAGATAATCGGTAGCTTGTAGATCGGCAAAGTGTAAGTTGAGGAAGCAAACTGATAAAAGACAAGTGCATAGACAAACATCGAGCTTACGAGATGGACTTGAGCCAAAAAGTGGCGAATGGGTGAGCAAAGCGAATAATCCCTCCCTTG
Organism: Rickettsiales bacterium; assembly: GCA_028688645.1. GTDB lineage: Bacteria > Pseudomonadota > Alphaproteobacteria > Rickettsiales > UBA1997 > CALXSC01. The sequence goes on along the minus strand of JAQTXT010000065.1, from coordinate 7,941 downwards.
TACGCCATTTAATTTTAACTATTCAATTGTATTCTATTATATACATTATAATCCCATTTTTAACCATAGTTTGGACATTATTTTATATACTTTTAGTTTTAAAAGCCTTTTTATATGCTAAATTCCATATATTTGTTCAATTTAAATACAATCGCAAATTTTAGATTTACACTGACATTCAAAAAATCAATAACCCCACCCTAAAAGCTGAGATATATTAAACTAGCTATCAAAATCAAGACACAACCGTTGGCTAAATATCTTTTTATACTCCTTTTCTTTTTTGCCTTGATTCTGTATTACATGATTTTTTATTTTTGTGGTGTTTTTGCGTGAATAATACTTAATAATTTAAACAATAGACATGCCTACAACATACCCACTTGTCCAACAATGTTGTAAATTAAACCCACCAGTCAAGCCATCAACATCAATAATTTCTCCACAGAAATATAATCCATTAACTAATTTTGACTCCATGGTTCTGTTGTCTATTTCTGATAAATTGATACCACCAGCTGTTACAACCTCACCCTCAGCGCTAGTTGATACTATATTTATTTGATTTTCTATAAGGACTTTAATAAGTTTTTTTCTTTCTTCTTTAGTTATAGCTCCAGCCATAATTTCAATATCAAATCCTAATTCTTCTAGCAAAACTTTAGCCATTGATTTTGAAACATACTCGGATAAAATATTAGATAACTTTTTCTTTTGATTCTCATTAATCTTTAATATAAATTCTTTATCAAAAATATCTGGGAGCTTTCCAATAAAATTAATTTCTAAAATTAAAGGATTTTCATTGCTAAAATTGCAATCTGCACAATATGAAGAGGTTTTATAAGATAATGGTCCAGAAATTCCTTTATGTGTAAAAAGTAAATCTCCTTCTATGTCTTTTATTTTTTTTCCATTAAAAATAGCTTTTCCTTGTAATTTTTTAAAAGATATTCCGCTAAGTTTTTTACACCATTCTTCTTTTATTTTCAATCCACAAAGAGCAGGTTTTAGTTTAATTATGGAATGTCCTAGTGACTCTGCTAAACTATAGCCAGAAAATTTTGACTTTAAACGATTTCCGCCTGTTGCAATAACAATTTTGTCATATTTATAAGTATTATTTTCAGTGTCAAAAATTAAAAATCCATCATCGGATTTTACAATTTTGAATATTTCTAACTTTTTAAATTTTATCCCTAGATTTTCGGCATTTTTTAGCAGAGAATCTCTAACATCATTAGCATCATTAGAAACTGGAAAAATTCTATTATCATCTTGTATATATGTTTTAAGATCTAATTTTAAAAAAAATTCTTGAGTATCTTTTGGTCCAAACTTAGAAAATGGCGAGAGTAAAAATTTTTCACCTCTAGGAAAAAATTGAGCTAATTTTTGATAATCATATTCTGAATAAGAAAGATTACAACGTCCTCCCCCGGTACATAATAAAGTTTTAAGGGGATCAAACTTATCAAATATTGTTATCTCTAACTTGTCGCTAACTTTATTTTTATTATTTTGCATAGCAACAATTCCAGCCATAACTCCAGCAGGACCTCCACCTATAATCGCTATTTTTTTCATAATTTTAATATAGTTATTGAAATATAATAATATCTTTAAATATAAATACTTAAATATAAATACAAGAATTTTTAATATTATCAGTGTTATTATGGCATTGTTGCATAAATAATTTGACAAAGAGTTTGACTAGTTTTCCTCTTTCTCTTTTACCTCTAACTCTTTTTGTGCCAAAATAACTTTCATCTAATTCTACTTCTCCGTCTATTTTTTTATTATCCTCTCTTATGACTTCTTCTAAAAAGCTTCCCGTATTAAATGAAATATCTATTTATTGTATTTCTATTCACACAACTAAAAATAGATGTTTGTGTTACTGTTAAGTCTTCACAAAAACATCTAGTTATTTTTTTAATAGTATATGTAGTTAAATGCTGCTTTTTCGTAGTTAAAATTATATAATTGATAAAATTAACTAATCAAGCCCCTAAAATATTTAGACCAATAATTTTTGTTTAAAAATTACTAAAATGAATATAATTGAAATGAGTATATTTACTAGTAAAAAAATATTTTCTTGATTATTTAATCCAAATTTCTAAGATAAATTCCATAGATTTAATAATTTTTAATTAAATGGCAAATATTAAAAAGAAGCCTATAGATGGAAATGAAGCAGCAGCAAGAATTGCTTATAAAATGTGTGATATGTTTTCAATATATCCAATTACACCTTCATCACCTATGGGCGAATTAGCAGATCAATTTTCTGCAAGTGGAGAATTAAATATTTTTGGGCTAAAACCGACTGTAACAGAAATGCAAAGTGAAGCAGGAGCAGTGGGAGCTTTACATGGTGCTTTACAAACTGGAAGCTTAGCATCTACATTTACATGTTCTCAAGGTTTGTTGTTAATGATTCCAAATCTTTATAAGATTGCGGGTGAAATGACTCCTTGTGTTATTCATGTGGCCGCTAGAGCTTTAGCTACTCAAGGTTTGTCAATTTTCGGAGATCATCAAGATGTAATGGCGATTAGACAGTGTGGTTGGGCTATGTTATCAAGTGGTTCGGTTCAAGAAGCACAAGATAGCGCTTTGATTGCTCATTTAGCTACATTAGAAGCAAAAGTTCCTTTTGTTAACTTTTTTGATGGTTTTAGAACTTCACATGAAATCAATAAAATTGAATTAATTGAAGATGAAACAATCAAAAAAATGCTTAATGAAGATGCTATTCTTGAATGCAGAAAGAGAGCATTAAGACCAGATGAGCCAACAATGGGTGGAACTGCTCAAAATCCAGATGTATATTTTCAAGGAAGAGAAGTCGCAAGCAAATTCTGTGCGGAAGTTCCTGCAATAGTTGAAAAATATTTGAAGCAATTCAAAGAATTGACTGGTAGAGAATACAAATTATTTGATTATTATGGTGTAAAAGATGCTGATAAAGTTATAATTATGATGGGCTCAGGTGTTCAAGCTGCTAAAGAAACTATGGAAGCGTTGAATGCAAAAGGCGAAAAAGTTGGTGTTCTACAAGTAAGATTATTTAGACCTTTCTCTTCAAAACATTTAACTAATGCTTTACCAAAAACAGTTAAAAAAATAGCTGTTCTTGATAGAACTAAAGAACCAGGTAGTGAAGGCGAACCATTATTCTTAGATATCGTTGCAGGCTTAAAAAATGAAGGAAGAAGTGATATAACAGTTGTTGGCGGTAGATACGGATTAGGTTCAAAGGAATTTACTCCTGCAATGGCTAAAGCTGTTTATGACAATTTGGATGCTAAATCTCCTAAAAACAGTTTCACGATAGGTATTAACGATGATTTATGTGGTTCTAGCTTAGATTATTCAAGTAGTTTCCATGTAGATATGCCTGGGGTAAAAGAGGCAATTTTCTTCGGTTTAGGAAGTGATGGAACTGTTGGTGCAAATAAAAATACTATTAAAATTATTTGTGATAGAGAAAAATACTACGGTCAAGCATATTTTGTTTATGACTCAAAAAAATCTGGTTCTGTAACAGAATCTCATTTAAGATTTGGTGCAAAACCTATTAACTCAACTTATTTAGTTCAAAAAGCTGATTTCATTGGTTGTCACCAATTCCCATTCTTGTTTAAACTTGATATTTTAGGAAGAATTAAACAAAATGGAACTTTGTTGTTAAATACTCACTATTCAAAAGACGAAGTTTGGAATCAATTACCAAAAGTAGTTCAACAAATTATAATTGATAAAAATGTAAAATTATATGTGATTGACGCTTATAAAGTTGCTGATGATGCTAAAATGGGTTCAAGAATCAATACAATTATGCAAACTTGCTACTTTAAATTAGCTGATGTCATTCCTTTGGAAGAAGCTTTAGCAGATATTAAAGGTGCAATAGTTAAAACTTATACTAAAAAGGGTCAAGCAATTGTTGATAACAATATAAAAGCTGTTGATGATTCATTAGCTAATTTGTTTGAAGTTAGCTATCCAAAACAAGCTACAAGCAATCTAGGAATGGAAGAAAAGGTTGGAAAAGATGCTCCTGAATTTATTCAAAAATTTACTGCAAAATTAATTGCAGGAAAAGGCGAAGAAATAAAAACTTCTGAAATGCCATACGATGGTAGATTCCCAACCGATACTGCAAAATACGAAAAAAGAGATATTGCAGATAAAATTTCTGTTTGGGATGAAAAAAAATGTATACAATGCGGACAATGTATTTTTGCATGCCCTCACTCATGTTTGGAATCAAAAGTATTCTCAGCTGAGGAATTGAAAAATACTCCTTCATGCTTTAAAGCAGTTCCAGTAATGGGAGATAAAGAAGGAAAACAAAAATACAGAATACAAATTTCTCCAGAAGACTGTACAGGTTGTTCAATTTGTGTTTTAGCTTGTCCAGTTGGTGCTTTATCAATGCAACTAAAACAAGGTGTTATTGATTGCGAAAAAGACAGCTTAAAATTCTTTGAAAAATTAGAAGGAAAAGAAATTGAAGATCCAAAAGATATAAAGAGTGTTCAATTTAAAGAATCTTTATTCAAATTCTCTGGTGCTTGCGCTGGATGTGGAGAAACTCCATACTTGAGTTTGGTTTCTAAATTATTTGGAGAAAGAATGGTAGTTGCAAATGCTACTGGTTGTTCATCAATTTACGGTGGAAACTTACCAACAACTCCTTGGGGCAAAAATAAAGAAGGACACGGCGTAGCTTGGTCTAATTCATTATTTGAAGATGCTGCAGAATTTGGTATGGGTTTTAAAGTAAGTCAAGAAACTCAATTACAAGAATCTTTTGATTTAATGGAAAAATTGAAAGATGTAATTGGTGCTAACTTAGTTGAAGAAATTCATACGAACTATGGTAAAACTAAAGATGCAGAAATTAAAGCTCAAAGAGAAAGAATTGCTAAAGCAAAAGATAAATTAGCAAAAGATAATTCTTTTGAAGCTAAACACTTAACATCAATCATTGATGTAATGCTTGAAAGAAGTGTTTGGGTAATTGGCGGTGATGGTTGGGCTTATGATATTGGTTTCGGTGGTTTAGATCATATTCTTGCTAGTGGAAAGAAAATTAAAGTTCTAGTTATGGATACTGAAGTTTATTCTAACACTGGTGGACAAGCTTCTAAAGCTACAAACTTAGGTGCTAGTGCTAAATTTACTATAAATGGAAAAACTACATTTAAAAAGGATTTAGGTGCTATTATGATGACCTATGGAAACATTTATGTTGCACAAGTTGCCATTAGAGCAAATCCTGCACAAGCTATGAAAGCCATTAAAGAAGCTGAGGCTTATGATGGTCCAGCAATAGTTATTGGCTATAGCTCATGTATAGCACACGGTGCCGAACTTGATACAAGCTTTGCACAACAAAAGGGTTGCGTAGAAAGTGGTCTGTGGATGCTTTATAGATATAATCCAGATTTAGATAATCCATTACAAATAGATAGTAAAGAACCTAAATTAGATTTACTTGAAACTTATTTGTATGGCGAAACTAGATATAGTGCAATTAAAAAAGCTAATCCAGAATTAGCAGCAAAAGATGTAGAGTTATTAAAAGAGCACATCAAAAAGAGATGGAATAGATACAATCTTTTAATCGGAAATAAATAGTTTTTATTTATTTGAATGATAAAAATCCACTAGTTAATCTGGTGGATTTTTATTTTTATATATAGTCCAAACCAATATACTTAAAATTCAACCGTAACAACAAGTCAGTAACTAAGTTGTCAGATTTTTACCATATTACAGATAAGCAACATCGATCTCTATATTATTTCACCAATTTAATTTTTTATGTAAAAGATTTATCTTGCTGTAAACGCTATTTTGATTGGCTATATGATAAAAACAATTAAACTGTGGCATCTTGATTTTGCTTGTTTGATTGATACTTACAAAAAGCTTGCTATTTAAAAAAAATACATTATTATTTGTGGCATAGCTTATTAATTATTTTAAAAGGTATGACTGAAGTATTGGAAAAGGTAAAGAAGATTATAATTGATCATTTGGGTGTTGAGGATAGCAAGATAGTTCCTGCAGCAAGTTTTATTGAAGATTTAGGTGCAGATAGTTTGGACCAAGTTGAATTAGTTATGGCATTTGAGGAAGAATTCGGTATCGAAATTCCTGATGAAGCTGCAGAAAAACTTACAACAGTTGGAAAAGCAGTTGATTATATAACTCAAAACAGTTAATTAATAAAATATAGTATATTTTGATACCCCTTGTTTAGCATGGGGTGTTTTTTTATATCTTCTATTACTGAACTACTATTAAATAAATTCTACCAACAAATAAGCTATAATATTTTGTGATTATTTTTATATATTACTGCTTTTACGGAAATGACACCTACTAACACAATATATAGCAATTAATTTAGTTCCTACAAAATAAGTACTATCTCCACCACAAGCAGTGGAGTATTTTAGGAATAAATTAATTATTTAAGTAAATTCATTTCGTATAATATTTATATATTATTTGGATTTATCACCTCTAAACCCTTGCGCTACAACATACATTTCAACAGATTCTTTTCTTGAAGAATCTGGTTTAAAATGCTTTACTGTTTTAAAATTTAGCTTCATTCTATTAAACAATTCAGGTTCTGTTCCACCTTGGAATACTTTCGCTATAAAACTTCCACCATCTTTTAAAACCTTTATTGAAAAATTAAAAGCCTCTTCTACAAGTGCTGATGTTCTAATATGATCTACACTTCTGTTACCAGTTGTATTTGCCGCCATATCACTCATAACGACATCATATTTTTCATTATTCATTTCTTTCAGAATTCTCTCTTCTGCACCTTGAGCTAAGAAATCTTGTTGAATAATTTTCACATTACTTATCGGTTGAACTGGTAATATATCTAATGCCAAGATATTATCTCTTCCAACCTTGACAGAAGCAACTTGACTCCAACCACCTGGTGCACAACACAAGTCTAATACTTTGTATCCTCTTTTAAAGATTTTAAATTTTTCGTCAATCTCCATTATTTTAAAACTAGCTCTGCTTCTAAAACCTTTTTGTTTGGCTAATGCAACATAAGGATCATTAAGTTGCCTTTCAAGCCACCTTGTTGAAGATACTTTTCTTCCTTTAGCTGTCCTTATGTTTTTTTTCGGCTGTTTAAAATCCCCTATGATGTTCATTGGGCTTTAGCCTCCTAGGCTTATTTATATTCAACGCTTAAAATTTTATATTCTTTTATACCTGCTGGTGTTTTAATTTCAATTTCTTCACCTTTCTTCTTTCCAACAAAAGATCTTCCAACAATTGATTCTATTGCTATTTTTCCAGTACTTATATCAGATTCGAATTCACTTAACAATTGATATTGTATCTCTCTATCAGTATTCAAATCTAATAGTCTAATTGTAGCACCAAAACCACCCTCTTCACTAGCAAATGATTTTATATCTACGATATCAGCATTTGCAAGTCTTTCTGATAATGTTGCAATCATAGACTCAATTATTTTTTGTTTATCTTTTGCTGTCGCATATTCTTCATTTTCACTTAAATCTCCAAGCTCTATAGCTTCACCTATGGCTTTCGATATAGTTGGTCTTTCAACTGTAAGTAATCTATCCAGCTCATCTTTGATTTTTTGGTATCCACCTTTTGTTATCTTAAATCTCTGCATGTTCATTATCAAATTTATAATAAAAATAGTGGTGTAAAAATACACCAATGTAATAATACTAATATTTAACTTTTTTTATTGCAAGAATTAATTATATTTGAATAATGGGATTGCTAACTTATAATATACTATCGAATAAAATATTTCCAATATAACTTATCAAACAACAAGTATAAACTATATTCTATCATCTCTATACTTTTACTGTATCTTTTAGTTCTTCTATTAAATCT
>JAQTXT010000064.1 GCA_028688645.1 Rickettsiales bacterium | reverse complement strand
CCAATCTGACTACAATATCTCATAGGTAAATGATATCTAGCAGCATAACCAATCTTAGTTGCAAATTCTTGATAATTTAAAATATCGTCATTAGTCGCAACCAAAGTTTCATTACCATAAAGATCATAAGTAACTTTCTCAATGCCATATCCAATTAAATTTTTTGCAAGTACATCTATTCTTGTTTGTAAAACCTTACTACCTAATTCGTTAATAACTGGTATATAATTCTTTATTGCTAAATTAGAACCAGCCGGAGCATAACCTTGTAGACAATATAAAGCATTTCTTTGCTCTAAATCATCACCATGACCATTTTCTAACTCATTGTCCAAATCTTCGCTACTCATACCAAAAGTTCCTTTCTTGTATTTTTTCCAAGTAGCAAAACCATTAGATTTTCCTTCAGTATTAATAGAATTAATATTATCTTCCGTAGCATTGACAGATGCAAGAATTTCATCTGCTGTTGGTGATTCATTATCAGTAATAGCTGGACAGCTATATCTTTCACAGCCAGTTCCATCTACTAATTCAAATTTACCGTATGTTTGATTGAACTTGTCAGCAGTAGTTTTGCATCTAGCCAAAGGCTTAGTATTATATTTTTCTTTCCAAAAACCATTACAAGAACCATATTGAAGATATTCACTACACTTACAATGATCGCCGTCAGTACTTAGACAAACCTGTCCTTTTGTTGATGGATCATCGCTATAACATCGTTTGCTCAATAAACAAAACTCACTTGGTAAATCACCACTACAATCATTAGCTTTATCAAATTCAGCATGTCCAAAATTACTGATATAATATTTTCCGTAAACTTCTTGATTAGTTCTCCAAATATTACTTATGTAATCATCTTCGATAACTGATAAAACTTCTCCATCACCACCATCATAATATACTTTATTTTCATTATAATATTTTATTGGATCACAAAAATTTATATTGATTAAATCACTACATAATCCCATTTCTCTCGGGGTTGCTTTTCTAATTGTGATTCCTGTACTACCCGAAGATGTAGAAAGTTGACAACTGCATGAGTTAAGTGGTTTACCATTAATATCTAAACTTGATAATTCACTATTAAATCCCGGCAAGAAACAGGCTTCAGGTAATGTCAAACAATCGGTTCCACTGCAACTGCAATCGACCTCTTTAATACAACCATAACTTCCGCAAGAACAAGAACTAGTTCCATCTAAACATTCACAACCGTCGACACCAATAATACTACAAAATTCATAATAACCAACCTTTCTACATTCAGATTTTTGTTTGCTATCATTATCTAATACACATTTACCAGCTACAGCATCGACATATGGTAACGCCTTAACATATGTTTGATAATCCTCAAATCCTTTACTTACACATATCTGATTATATGCACCATCTGCAGTATTATTTTTCTTAACTTTGATGATAGAACCATCCGTTTTCTTCTGGACTATTTTTTCTGAACCATTTTGATTTTTACAATACTTATCAATAGTTTCATTACAAACTGTAAGCTTACTCTTTAAACCTTTCAACTCTTCTTCTTTAGTAGTACTTAAAACTACTTTCTCATCATATTCCTTTTGAGTAAAAATACATGAATAATATAATTTACTACAATAAGATAAACTTAAAAATATAGGGAAATTTTGTCCATATGCAAAACTTAAACCTGGTAAATTCTTATTTTCCTCTTCATAGATGCCGTCATCATTATCATAAAATGGTATAAACTTATTAGTATCACTTAAATTCAAAACGGTAGTAACTCCAGCTAAATCTTCATCATGAAAATATGCATTAACGGTTGGATTTTCAATTTCTACATTATACGGTTTAATAACAAAATTACCAATTTCAGGATTTCTTCTCTTCAAACATTTTATTTCTTGTTTATTTCCGCTCGTTAAAATTTGATACAAACACACTCTAGCTGAAGGGTTAGGATACAACTGATTAGTTTTCTTAAATACATAACTTGTCTCAATAGTTTCAGTTGGAGTTCCAAATAATGTATCTATGTCTCCAGTCGTTTCAATTTTATTAAAATCAATAGTAGATTGTTTTACGGTATCACCATATTTCATTTCTATCGAAGGCCTAAAAAAGTCCAAAATAATTTCGTCAGAATCAGCATTTGCATAAATTGTATAAGATACATCACCATATTTTCTAAAAGAATATACCACAAGCAAAGGCAAGAATAAATCTGGTGAATTCTCAATCGTAGCATATTTATAAAAATAATCAGGACCTAATGGCAAACCCATTTTAAATGATTGAGATTCCCTCATAAACAAATCAGTTTGCAGATTATTTTCTTTTGAATATTTATAAAATCCCCTACAATCTTCTAAATGACCAACATTACAAAAACCTGTATTTTGTTGTTGATTATTTCCTTGATATTCAACCACATCCCAAGTAATCCAAGAATTGCCAACAAACTCAGCACTAGGATTTTCACCGTTATTAATCCTATACGATTTACAATATGGATGATATTCACCTCTATCTTTTGGTGTTTGTTCATTTTCATCTTTATAACACCATAAATCACTATTTGCCATAACTGGTTGTACAATAGTCTGTTCTTCAAGTGGTTTGTTTTGATCTTCTTCATAATCAATTAATTTTTGACAATTCCATATATCAAACAAATATTCACCAAAAACATCTTTGTCGGTAATTTCTCCATCACAATTATAATCCACCAAATTATTGTCATCAAACAAACTATATTGATCTAACTTTCCTCTAAAAGTTCCGCCTATAGTACTTGAATTATCTCCTGGAGTTCCGTAACTATCAGGCGATTCGTCATTTCTTCTAATTTCATTCATTTGGCCAATATAATTACTAAATAAAGAACAACCTAAATCATTAGTATCTAAAAAAGCATAAACTCTTCTATCTATCATTCTTAGACGAAATCTAACATGACTAAAAATCAAAGTTGAAACATCCTTAACACAATCACTACTATAACCATCATTTACAGCTTTTAAATTACAATCTTCACCTTCTTTTGCAGTTAATGTCACACATCTATCTATACCGCACCACTGTGTAGCACAAATTCCAAAGGCACAATCGACTCTACACTCCCTATCACCGCAAACACTAAGTTCACCAGAATTTTTTTGCCTCAAACACACTGTAGCTGAAACAGCTGAAACATTTGCCTCATTATCCTTCCACTCATAAGTAGGATATCCTTTTATATAATAACTATCCCAAGATGGAGCATTACATATATAACCACTATTTCCACACATATATTCTCTTCCAGCACCTTTAATTCCAAGACTAGATTTATTACATAGAGGTAATATATGTGGTAGATTCCAAAACTTTGTCATAAACAAATTTCCATCATAATACTTTCCATAATGAAAAGAAATTGAAATCCAAAATGCTTTAACTATTAGTCTATAATTTTCAAAATTTTTAAAATCACTATCATTTAAAGCGCAAATATTATCTCTATTTGTTTCACTTAAATTTGTTTGAAAATAATCTTTAACACCTTCAATCCTATCATTTCCTTCTTCATTTCTATACTGCCACCATCTTCCAAATCCACTATCATCTGGATTCTGATATTCACCAAGAGGATAATCAACTATTCCTCTTAAACTTCTTTTTATTATAACCCTAGCAACTTTACATGTGCTATTATTACTATCTGGACATATCTCTGTAGCAGGTAAAGGCGGAACTGGTCTATAAAAATAAGACAAAGTCTCATCAACAGTACCAGTAGTCTCATTTTCAGTATCATTACAAACTTCATTTTTAGATACAGCACAATCATATGTTTTTGAACAATAATACTTTCCGTTAGATAAAGTACAAGCTGTTTGCAAAGATAAACCATAAGCAATTGGATCTGTTATATCAGTAAAATCTTTGTCCAGTCCAACATAATTGTCGCATTCACTTCTTAAAGTAGTTCCATTTGTACACTCTAAATTCGTTGTATACTTAGATATAGAACAAGTAGATGATGCTTGAAAACAATTTTTATCTCTTAATGGGTTACTTAAAGGATTTGAAGATATATTTTTTAACACATATTGTTCATACTGCGTCAAATAGCTATTAGTTTTTTTATAAAAAAGATCATAATTTGTAGAACATGATAAACTAAGCCCACTAACACGCGGACACTCATGCAAAACACACTCATAATTATTAGCATTATCATAAGAATCGCCAGATTTCCATAAAAATTGAAGAAGATTCTCATCATCATATTCATGGCAATATACATATTTTTGATCATATCCAACAATATTTGGGTCATAATATTTAACTTTTGTTCCATTACTCATTGAAACAGTTCCAGTATATTTGTGTGGCTCACAAAACTTATAAAGTAATATACTATCATAATCTTTACTTAATGAACCATCATAAACTAAATTACCATTACTATCTGTTGGAAAATTAGTAGAGTAATCTATAGCTTCTAATTCATTTCCAGTTAAGTCAGCACAACTCTTTAGCATACAATTCTGATTAGTACTAGACACTCCATTGTGTCCAGTTTGAAAATAAAACACAGCTGGTTTATTTTGATTAAAAGCTTCTGTTCCATCAGCCAATCTTACAGTAATACCAGCAAAAATTACAGGAGCTTTTACAACAACTTCACATTTCGAACCACTTACTGTTTTAAAAATTTTCTTGTACGCACTTTCAGTTATATTATTATTAGTCGTAGTTTCAACTAAAACACCATTAGCTTCTGCAGGAGAACACGGATTACTAGTAGTAATATTTTCTTCCGTTTCACTTTCTATTTCATACTTTACATCATTATCAGCACCGCAACTACTATCGTTACGACACCTATCAAAACCATTTGTTCTTATAATATCATATTTAATATCAGAACAATATCTTTTTTTTAAGCAAGTATGAGAGATACTGGTTGGTGTAGCTGGATAGTTACTCCAATTAGTACTACAGCTACTATCATAAGGCAAATAAACACCATCAGTCTCAGTTGCAAAAGCACTGAAACCTAAACTAAAAAAAGCTCTCCATGTTAAAAAAATAAACACTTTTGATAACAAAAATAAATTATTATTTTTATTCATGGATAGCCTAATTTTATTGTCTATAATATAAACTACCCTTCTGAAACTGGTATATCGTTCCAAATGATAGGCTTACCATTTAAACCAAGAATAATCTCGGTTGTCTTAATGTATTTAGCTGACATATATTTGCCTTCATCAGCATAAGTACCAACATATTTTATAGGTTCTATTTCTTTTCCGTTCCAGAACTTCTTTCCACCAGCTAAACCTTTATTTTTAGGGTTATTTTTTGTAGCCATTTTTTTCCTTAATAATCTTTATTAGAACAACATATTTTATATCTTATATATTAATTTTATTTTTTCAAGCAAAAAATTAAATAAAGCAACCTATTTTATAATAAATTTATTGACTTCCATGATAAGGTATATAAGTATTATAGTATAAACATATCAAATAAAAATCAACTATGAAAAAAATTATTTATGCTACAATATACTTTATTAGTATGGAATGGGCTTGCAAGAAATACTTAAATTTTTCCCCTCTAGCAAAAGCTAAAGAAGCTATTAATAAAGTAAAAAATAAACAAATTTAATTATTACAATTATTTAAGAATAAATCTCTCAAATAACAGGCTATTTTATAAGAATTTCCGGCACCCATAACTATGATTGAAAATTTATTTTTAGGATTTTCTTTTACTATTTGCCCTACTTTTTTGACCACATCATCAAAATCTTCAATGCACATTATCTTATCATTATTTAAAAGAGCCTTGATATTCAAATCTGGTAAAAAACTTTCTCTAGATTTAAAAACTTTTGTAACAATTGGATAATCCGCTAAAAGCAAAGCTTCTTTATATTCTTCTTTATTATTTTTAATCCTAGATATTAAGTGCGGCTCCAAGATAGCAATTAGACTCTCTTTTTTATCTAAATTATCTTTTAAGGCTTTTAAAGTACAATTAACCTGCGTATGATGATGTGCATAATCATCATATAACCTTATTTTTTCATTTGAAAAAACTAAATCCATTCTTCTTTTACTTCCAGCAAAACTTTTGGCTACATCTTTAATTGCTTGAATTTTTACACCAAGTTCCATAGCCATAATAGAAGCTACCGAAATATTTTTTGTATTGTGTCCACCCAATATAGTATATTCAATTATCTCGTCATTAATTATAACTTTATTTTTTTCTTTTTTTACTTTAACCAACTTTATATCACTCAAAACTTTCTTTAACTTAGTATTGAATGTACATCCAATTAGCTTTATATTCTTTTTTCTAAAAGTATCAAGCATTGATACTATCAAATTATAAACATTTTCATCATCATAATAAAAGACAATTTTTCCATTTTCTTGAATTGTTTCTAAAAAATTTTTGAAATTATTTTCGTAATCCTTATAATCAGAAAATATTTCTGGATGTTCCATTTCTATATTATTTAAAATAACATATTTAGGAAAATAATTCAAAAAATTTCCATCATATTCATCAGCTTCACATACATAATAATTAGATTCTCCAACCCTATAAGTTTTATTCCATTCCTTAACAACGCCACCCACAAATACAGTTGGATCAAATTTACCCTTTTCTAACATCAACCCTATTAACGATGTAATAGTTGTTTTACCATGCGTAGCAGCCACAGCAACTATATTTTGTCTATTCATTATATATTCACCAAGAAACCTTTGCCATTTTATAGTTTTTCTAGTTTCCATAGCAATCTTAGTTTCTTCAATCTCTTTATACCTGTCTTTATACAATAAAGCTGGGCTAACAACAACTATATCAACATTTTTCAAATGTTCCGAATTATGCCCAACAAAAGTTTTTATATTATTTTCAGCTAATTGATCACTATAATTGCTTCTTTCACCTAAGTCGCAACCAGATACCTCGAAACCCCTATTTTTAGCTATACAAGCAACACCAGAAATTCCACTACCATTAATACCTATAAAATGAACATTGATTTTTTTATTTATCATTTTTCCTCTTCGATTATTTTTTAAAATTGGGAATATAATAGATCATTGCAAACTACTACTTCGCCAGTATCCAATTTCTTTATTAAACCGCCCGCCTCTTTCACTAACAATAAAGATAGGTCTTGATAAGTAGCTGATTTATCTAAAATTGTAGCATCATATTTTCCAGTTGCTACATTACAAATATTCAAAACTTCACAATTTGTTATCATTAAATTGTTATATTTTTTTACACAATTAATTAAAAAATCTTTATTATCTACATTTTTTATTGCAACTAATGCATCATTAAAATTACTTCTAGAGGAAACTCTAATTCTTCTAGAATTAACATAAGCACCCTTCCCATCCTCTACAACAAAAGTCTCTTGTGTTATTGGATTATCAATAACACCACAAATAGTTTTAAAATTTCCTTCAGCGTCTTTTTTAAGTAAAGCAACAGATATCACGAAATATGGAATAGCATGCATTAAATTTATTTTTCCACACAATGGACTTATAATATATCTAGAATCGGATTTTAATTCGCTATCTTTTATATCTTCATCTAAAAATGTAATATCATAATATGGTTTTTTATATTTTAAATAATCAAAAAGCTTGTTTTTAATAGAATCGATAGCCATATCAGTGAATTGAATACATCCTTTATGAGACTTTTGAAGAATTTCTAACTCAACATAATCTCTAGCAATTTTATCGCTAACTTTTCTAATAGAATCTTGTATAACATTTAAATCTCCAGAAAAAAGTACCATTTCACAATAACATATTTTTAAATATGCAGAGGATACTAAAACTAACAATTAATAAATACAACAAAAAATATTGATTTATTAGTTTACAATTATACTATTTGATATAATTGTATTTTTTAAAAGATATGCTCAAAATATTTAATTTATTCACCTTATTTTTATTATTCCTAGTTAATCAGCCATATACTTTTGCGGCAGACACCACCTCTTGTTATATTTTAATAGAAGGTAAAGCTGGTTGTTCAGGATTAACAAGTATCAATGATATTACACATACAGGACAGTTAAAATGTTTTACAATAGATAAAAAAGCAAAAGATTGCGGAGTATTTGTTAATGTTCTTCCTTCTGATATGGGTCAAGGTCTTACTACTGAACTTGAGTCAATAGATTGTACAGGAGTTAATAAAAATACACCTGAATGTGCTGATTATTGTTATGAAAATTCAGATACATCTGGTTCAGAATGTACAAATTGTGACAGTTTAACAGAAGCAGAAAAAGGGGCATATCCTTATTGTCAAGATGAAGAAACTGCAAAATATTGTGCTGCTGAATCAAATGATGGAAATGGTTCTAGCTGGCCAAAGACTCTTGCTGGTGTTGTAAATGTTACTGGAACATGTTTAGATGGATATGAGATTGATACAGATATTGGATCTCCCACAAGAAATTGTTTAAGTGGTGGAATATGGGATTCTATAAATTCTCCATGTGTTTCTGCAACATGTAATGCTATAAATGCAGCAATTGGTGCAACATATGCAAATGGTTATGCTACATGGCCAGAAACTGATAAAAGTACAACTGGTGTAGAAGGAGCTTGTGTTCAAGATTATAAACAATCTTCTGCAGGAATAAA
>JAQTXT010000063.1 GCA_028688645.1 Rickettsiales bacterium | reverse complement strand
CCCAATCTAAATCTTGAGTATATTTCAAATAGATATTATCATTGATTGAAAGTAAGTTATCTATATTAGTTCCTATATAACCATTTCTCTCACCTGTGGATTCATTACCACTGTTTTCTGCTCCGATGTTGAGAGATATTGGGAAAGAATTGTTGTTTGTTATGATAATATCAGAATAACCTGCATCTTTAAGTGTTTTTGGTTTAAAGACCGCTAATGAGTTGTTTTGAGTTTGAGAGGTGTTATTATCTTTGTTATTATTATGGTCATTATTATTTGTAGTTTCAAAAGTTCCACTTAGGTTATCATCTACAGCTCTTATATCCATTGTAGCATTATTACTTTGTAATCTGTTTATTTGATCTAGTCCTTGTTCGTAATCTCTCAAATTAAACTCTTTACTCTCCAATAATGGAAATGCAAAGAATTTTTGAAGATTATTTCGGAATTTGTTGAATGAAGATTCTTTAATTTCAGAGATTTCGGTTTCAGATTTACCTTTTGCTTTCTCTATCTTTTTTTCAAGTCTATTATTATATCTTACATCATTTAACTCAATATTTCTAACCTTACCCTCTTCAATAACTATATTAAATGTTCCTTGTTTTAACTCTTCTATCTTTTCTGGGCTACCGAAATCAAAATATATTCTTGCATTAGTGTATCCATTATCAATGTAATATTTCATCAATTCACTTTGCATTGATTGAATGTTAGTCTTGGTTATACACTTACCTAGATATTTTCCTAATACATCTTTCTTTAATGTCTTTCTTCCAATTACATTTCTACCATTAAGAACTATTAATTTAAATTCATATTTACATGTACCATCTTTATTTACAGAACTTTCATCAGTTCCAAATAAACTACTACCATCATCCGCACCTCCGTCAATTCCAGTCCTAGTCTTACGAATTCTCTCTGCTTCATCTATTCTCTGTTGGTTTGCCTCTTGCTGTCGCTGTTGTTCTTGCTGCTGCTGAATGATGAGCTGTTGCTGAGAAGCTTGGTCATCAGTGAGGGCGAAGGATGGGGAAATTAATAATACATTTATTAAACCTAATGTCGAAACAAATAAAACTTTTTTCATAAAAATCGCAAATTGATTACATATATATTATAAAGTTTTAATCTTCACAGTCAATAATTATATGAAATAATCCTTATTATTATTTTTGCTATTTTCTTAAATTATTTTTTATAATAATCCATCATGTTTCATTTGCAAAAATAATGCTTTAAAAGAATTTTTCATAGTTCGTTTTTCTACCTTATTTAAATTATCTACAAAAAGAGGTGAAACAGGGAACAGCGGTAACCAAAGCACCGTCATTACTGAATCTCCTGTGATATTATAATTCTTTATTTCTTTACCATTTTGTATTTTTGCATCTACAAATATTTCCGCTTCATGCCAAGAAGGAATAATATATAATGTTATAGCTGAAGCAAACCAAGCAAATAACCTTGCTGGATTCCTTTTATTATAAGCCTCTCCCTCAATAATTAGATCAGCATCTTTTTTCTTTTCTACTAATTCACAACAATTAATTTCTTCCAGTGTTTGGCGAAAAATTTCCTCTCTACCTTCATAAGTAAGATTGCTATATTGCACAGGCTCAAAATCAAAATTCCAATGAACATAAACTTTGGTTTTTTTCTTAGAATCTACTGTAAAGTTTTTTAAATCTTCTTGATTAATATTATCTTTTTGAAAAACAATACAACTAGCTAAAATAAATAAAACCAACAAAATGGAACAAAACAATGAAATCTTCTTCATCTTTCTTACTATTTTATAATTTTGTCATTCTTCATTTCTACTAATAAATTCCTATAAAGATTTTTTTGTATCGCACCCTCTTTCTCAATACTATTACCATTAAACGGCATTGCTAAAACAAAAGGTAACCAAGTAGCGACAAACATTGAGTCTTTTAAAACATAATCTTTCGTAATCTTTCTATTTTGGACATTTGCTTCAATTTTCATATTAGCATTAATCCATGACGGAATTATACCAAAAGACAATCCAGTTAAATATGCAAAATAAATTCCCGCATTGCTACTTTCATCATAAAAGCCACCATTTACTATAACATCGGCTTCATCTTTTTCATATACTATATCGCAACATCCTGATTCTTTGATAATGTCTAAAAATAGCTTGCTGTGAGCAGATTTCATTTTATCAATGATACTTTGTTTTTGATTCAAGGAAATATTCGTAGAATAATTCCAATCTAAGAATATTTTTGACTTTTTTGTTGAGGAAGTTTTTAATTGATCATCCTGAATAGTTGGAACATTATTTTTCTTTACGGAAATACAGTTAGATAAAAACACTAATAATAGAAGTGAGCAAATTATTTTTTTCATTTTACAAAATTATTGATATTAAACAACTGAATTAGATAATAAAAATTGTATAAATCAAGTTATTTATGAAAATTCAATTATTTTTAACATTATAATAATAAATACAATTAAGATAATAAAAATCACAAATCAATAATCAAAAAACTGTGAATAAACAACATAAGAAACTATTGCTGTAATAAAAAGAAAATTATATAAGTATATCATTTTGCAAATTGTTTTTTATGCAGAAAGAATAAAGAAAGCAAAATTATCAACAAATAACTTACATAGGCATATTTTTTAAAATATATTGGATAAAAAACAAAAGAGAAAACATTTCCTAATATAAAAGAAATAAAGAATAGAATTATATTTAGAAATAGAGGAATGAGAAATTTTTTAATCATAAATTCAAATCAAGAATAGATTACTAAAAACTAACAATTTTATTGTGCTGATGCTATTCTATAAAATATGTATATAGATAAAGAAGTAGTCAATAGAAAATTAATATAATATATCAAATATATAATGGGTATTTTATTCTTAATAATGAAATAAATTATATATAAGAATATTGGTAAAAAAATATACAATATTGGAAATAATACAAAAGCAAGTATTCCAATAAAGCAAAAAGGTATTAATAATAATATATTTAAAAAAGTATGAAAAAGAATTTTTTTAATTTTGCTTTGCATTAGATTAATTATTTATTGTTAAAAAAAACATTACCATTTCTAAGTAGTCTTTGTAAAAATGTACTTGGATCTTCACTTAAGTTTCCATTTATATAATAAGGAGCTACATCTTCAAATCCGTGACTCACATTTCCATTAATCAGCGAATTACTTTCAACACCATCAAGAGTTGGGTTATAATAATTATATGTTCCCATATTTAAAGCATTTGTTACAATATTACCATGAGAATCAAGAACAACTTCATATCCCATAGTTTTATGAACATATTTTGTATAACCTTCTTCAGAACCAGTTACAACATTAATTACTTCACCTGTTTCTGGATCTGATTGATATGTGTGAAATACAGAAGCTGAATCTGGTAATTTTACAAACTCCTGTTCTCTTTGTTCTTCAGTAAGGGAATTATAATGTTCATTTCCCTCTTTGATAAAATTATTTATTTTCATATATTCTGTAGTATTTGCAATTAATATTGTCAGTATTATTAGGTGCATCTTTACATTTATCTTTAATATGCTCCAATATTATTTCACTGTCTTTCCTTGTGAAAAAAAATGATTGATAAACGCCATAAGACATAACAATTGTAATAATTAAAAAATTAATTAAATATATTATAGTTAAAATTTTCTTTTTTTTAATAAATATAAAAATAACTAGGAAAATAATAAAATAAGTTAAATAAGAATATTTTTCAAAATATATTGGGTAAAAAATAAAGCATAAACTGATACCAAAAAATATAGATATAATAGATAACACAAAATTTCCAAGCAAGTGTAAAAAAATTCTTATTAACATTTTCTTCATTTTTAATTTTTATATTTTAATAAAATAAAAGATTTCCAGATCTTAGCAGTCTCTCATACGCGGTAGTTGTATCTTGTTGTGAATTTCCTTGTAAATAGTATGGTAACACATCGTATTTAAAATGTTTTTTGTCTCCATTGATCAATGAGTTTAATTGAACATTTTCAAGCTCAGGGTTATAAAAATTATAAGTTCCAATATTAACAGGATCTGTAATTATATTTCCAGAACTATCCAAAACTATTTCATAACCGTAAAGCAAGTGAACATATTTTGTATATCCCTCTTGCGATCCAGTTAAAACATTAATTACTTCACCAGTATTTGGATCTGTTTGATAAGTATGATATACAGCTTTTTTCTCTGGTAATTCTATAAACTCTTGTTCTCGTTGTTCTTCGGTAAGAGAGTTATAATATTCGTTTCCTTCTTTAGTAATTTTCATTTTCAAGTCATAATTTATTTTATTAAATTCTTCACAATCACCTTTAATACATTTGTAAAATGCTTGTTTGGCTTCCAAATCTCTTGGATCACTAATCTCTTCATACTTAGCTTGAACTTTTGCCTCACAAGCACTATCACCCTTACAATTATGCAACTCATCAACCAAATCTTTCTTTTCTTGTGGCAATAAATAATTATTCTCCACAGCATTCTTTCCTATTCTCTGTCCGCTATACATATTTTCAGCAACTTCACTATCATCAAGTCCAACTAGATTTCCAGTAAATATCGCACTAAATGCACCTGCTAATCCACCAATTTCTTTTATTATGGCTTCTTGTTGCTTTGTCAAATTAGCATTTTTCCCATACACAGAATCCCCAAATGTTTCTCCAGCCAATTCTCCAACTACTCCACTCACTGCACCACTAGCACAATCTCCACCACCTAATGCTCCAGTTACACAGCCTAATGCGGCATGTAATGTTAATTGAGTTGGTTTTCCTATTTCTCCTGTATGATATGCCCCTCCAATCTGTTTTGCACCTACCTCACCTACTGCATTTATAAGTACATTAATAATTTGATCCTGTAACGCTTCACCAAAACTATTTCCATTCATTGCACTTTGTACTGCAGTACTTGATACTGTTGATATTGCACTTTCAGATAATGCTGTTGTTGTTTGCTGTGCTAGTGTTGCACCTGTGGCATTACCTGCTGATACTACTCCATTTGTTATAGCATTTAATCCTTCTGTCATTCCAGCTGTTAATGCTCCAGATAATGCAGCTATTGCATAGCTTTCAAATGCATCTCTGCTCGTTGTAGAGTCCCATGTATCTTTTGAAATATCTTTTGCTTGTTTGAAGAAGTCTCCATCTGCGTTCATACTTGCTTGTGCTGTAGATGTTGCCAGTGTAGCTGCTACTGTACTGAGTGTTGCCATTGCTGCTGTAGCTACTACTGTACTAGTAACCGATGCTACCGCTGCTGCTGTGGCAGCTGTCGCTCCAGCTGCAGTTGCTGCTGAACCTGCAGCTGTTCCCGCTGCCGCTCCAATTCCTGCAGTTGCGGTACCAGCTGTTAGAACAATAGCTACAACAGCTGCAATTGCTGCAGTTGCAAGTCCTACATCAGTCATTTGTCTTGTTGTATCTTCCCAGTGTGTGCTTGTTGCTTGTATGTCTGTTTGATTTATATTATTACCATCAATTTGATTTCTTAAAGCTGTAATATAAGTTTGTTGTAATGTTTGTTGTCCTGTGTCTTGTTCTGATGCTATATTTACTTTATCTGTTATATTAAAATTATAATTATTACTTCCTGATACTATGTTACTATCAGTAATATCTGTTACTATATTGCCAGTAGTATTATTTCTAATTGTCATAACTCTTTTAGTTCTAGTTTCTGAAGTTGCTAAATTATAGCTACTATCTGCAAGTACATTAAATATTTGAGAATTAATTGTTATTGCTCCATCACTGTTTAAATTGCTTGCTTGCACAGTAACACTATTTGTTGAACTAATTGTCAAGTCATTATCTGTATTGATATTAGAAGAGACTATATTTGTCAAGGTATTTGTGTTTGTATCTCTTACTTTTGTATTATGAAGAGAGTTTTCATACATAGCATCTTTTTGTTTATTTCTTAATTTATCATAATCTATGTTGTCTGATATAAAGTCTGGTGCTATAGGATCTACTAGTTTTTGGATAGGATCATCTATATTACTAAGTACTATAGCAGGTATTGTAAGTGCTGTATTTACTAATAATTCTCCAATACTCATAAGGCTTGAAGTTATTGCGGTTATACCTTTATATACACCTCTATTGCTTACTTCTTTAGTTGCATAATGATATTCTTGTAAAACAGCGTCTGTAATGTATACATCACTTCCTGCTTCTAGGTTTGTATCTCCACCTGTTCCTGTTGTTGTATCACGAACAGCATTCAAATTACTTCCTTGAACTAAAATAATATTGCCTGCTGTTATATTAATGTTATTTGCATTTAGATTTGATTCAACTGCAGTTTCAACATAGTCAACTTGTGTGGTTACAACTTTTTTTAGAGTTCCCTTTTTAATATTTTGAACATATGAATAATGTGAGTCTACTGCATTTTCTATTATGACATTGTTGTTTGCTGTTAGGTCAATATCTTCTTTCGCCTCTACATTTGTTCCAGTCATACTAATATTGTTTCCTGCTTGCATTACTATGCTACCATTTTCGCTATTTACACTGCTTCCAATATTTGTTATATCACGAGTCTCTACTGTTACTTTTTTACCTGCTATCTTTGAATAGCTCTCCAATTCCAAAGTATTAAACACTATATCATTTCCTGCAACAAGTTGAACTGTTCCATCAGATGATATATTCGCACCTGTATTTGTGATGTCTCCAGTATTTGCTTGAATTAATAAGCTGCCACCTGTTCCAGTATTTAATATGCTAGCTTCATTACTTATTACTTCTTTATATCCTCCGGGTTGGTTCACTCTAGTTTTTGTGGTTTCGTTGTTTATGTTATTTTCTGCATAAACTATGGCTGTTCCACTCGTATTTGCTTGTATTTGTGAACCTATGTTGTTGATATCATTTCCTGCAAGTATTTGGAATGTTGTATTTTGTGTTGTGGTTTCACCAGTAGTTTCATCCGTTGTTGTATATGTATTGTTTAGATTTTTAATTAATGCACCATTTAAGTTGTTTATATCATTATCAGCTATTATTGAAAGATTATTTCTTGCTACAATAATTGAATTACCTGTGTTGTTTAAATCTGTTTCTGTGCTTATGCTTACATTATTTCCAGCAATCATGCTTCCTGTTCCGATTCCTTGTAATTCTCCACTGTCATTCATTTGTTGCAATAAATCTCTATGAGCTTTTGAGAGGAAGATTTGAGGAACTAATGCTTCATATATTTCGCCATTGCCTAAGTCTACAGTCTGTATTACATACCATACTATATCTTCAGTTAAGTTGTTTAGTTGTTCTTCAGTTAATGCTTCACCAACTACAAGACCTAAGCTATTTTGTAATTCTGAAGTGACATTATTATACATCGCATCTATTCTTTCTTGTATTGTTAATTCTGTTTCTCCATTTGTTGTGGCTTTATCATACATATTTTGAAGTGCTTGATCTTGAAGTGATTTTGTTAATATCTGATTATCAAAGTAAGCATCTCCTAAGAATTGTTGTTCCATACCATCTGGGTCTATACCTAATCTATTTAAGAAATACTTGCTTCCTAAAAATTGGCTTACATCAATTAATGTTGGATCAGTTTCAAATAGGTAATGACTATTTGGGTCATCTGATTTTGCAAATACACCATAATTTCCAGTTGGTAGATCTATATTTGCTAATGGGTCAAGAGTTCCAGAAGATACAATAGAATTAATATAATCACTTTGTTTTTTTTGTAGTGCGGTATCAAATTCAAGTAATCCATTATTAGATAAACCAAATTGTCCATCTACTATTGTTCCGTTATCAATTCTATTAGTTGCCACAATAGTATTTGTTCCACCAGACCTTATACTTGAGGTTAAATCGTATATTATGTCGTAGTAGTATTTTTGACTATAATGATCCCATAAATGCCCAGCACCCCAACACTCCCAGCCATTTACACCGCAGGCTACCATAAAACGTTTTTTACCTTGCCAATTCTCTCTTTTTCCAGTAAATAAATAATATGCGGTATTGCTTAATGTATCTGTTGTAATTGACAAATCATTTATAGCTTGCATTGTACTAGCATTATTGTAAAAAGATTTTGAATTTATTGTTAAATTATTGCCAGATAAAATCTGAGATTCCCTTGTTGGAGTTCCACTTAAGGTATATGAATAAATCCAATGATTACTTTCATCACTAACCACATTAAGATAAATCAATTTTATAACTTGACTTGGTATAGATATTCTACTATTAATCAATTCATTCGCTCCAATACCTATATTTCCAGCATAACTCTCAATAGTTCCGCCTAAATTAGCTAGCGTTTTAATATTTGAGTTTGATGTGGAATTGTAGATAAGTATATTGTTTTTAGACCAAAGACCCGTTCCTAGACTTCCTGCATAGTTTATAAAATAATCTTTTACATTTACGTTCATTGAATTATTTGAGAATATTAATGCTTCATCATAATTAATAAGTGTAGAATTTGAATTTATATTTAATTCATCAGCTGTTGCAATTCTACCATAGTTAAAAATACCTGTTGAATTGGTTTCGTTTATAGTAAGTAAATCATTTATGTAAGTTTGTAAATCTGCACTTGTATCTAATGTTGAAGAAATTGGATTTGTAGTATTAGCTTTTGTAGTGGTTAAAGTTAAATCAGAATTACTTATTATACTTCCCTTGTTTATAATGTAGTC
>JAQTXT010000062.1 GCA_028688645.1 Rickettsiales bacterium | reverse complement strand
TTTAACAAAATTTAAATTAATAAATGGGGGAAAATATGCAAAATAATACAAAACAGCACATAACTTTAATCAAAAATCTCTTAGGAGATAAAATTGACAGCATGTTAGAAATTCAATGTGGGGGTGGATACGACATTGAAAATTGCAAAGCATTGCAAGATAAAGATTTTGGCTATGTGGGAGTAGATGTAGTTGATGAGGTCATTCAAGATAATAGACAATACTTTAGAAATGAAAAAAATAAAATATTTATGATTCTTGATGCAAGCAATGAACCATTACCAAAGACAGATTTAGTTATTTGTAGCGGTATGGCTGAATATTTGCCAATACCAAATATTTGGTCTTTGCTTGAAAATATACGGGACAGTCAAGCTAAATATGTCGCATTTGATTATTATACATCTGAAATAAATAGTTTGAAAATAAATGAAGATATTAAAATTGAAAATGAAGATAATGATTTAAATATTGAAAATAGCGAAAAAAATAAGAAAAAAGACAAACAAAAAATAGAAGATAGTAAACCAACTAAAAGGGCAATAAATCTAACTCAAGCGCCTTTTTATTTTCCTGCACCAAATTGTCTAATTCCAACACAAGATATAAACCATTTAATAGCTCTATATGAAATTAAAGATATAACTTTCTTTATGGATTGGCATAATGATGATGTATCATTTTTAAGAGCACAATTATTTGATTATTTAGAAAGTGATTTCAATGAAATTAAAATAGCTTTTGCAAAATATGAAAATGGTGAAGAAATGCTAAAAACCGCTTTAACAGCTGAAGCTGTTGATTGGAATAAATTTTACCATGATGAAAAATATAAAAAGATAATAGACGAAAATGTTCTTTTTACAAAATATATAGATTTACTAATTTTAATCTATAAATCTGATACAATAGAAAGACTAAAAAAAGATATGCCTGATAGATATGAAAAATTATTGACAGAAGATAATTATTTATGGGCAAGTATTGTAGCAAAAGACTTTATTAAATGGAAGTATAATGAATTATTTTAGTATACTAAACATATAATTATATAGCTTTCTTTTTCTAATAAGTTACATATTAATAAGGCTGATAAAAGGTTGAGATTTATCATTAAAGAAATAATTGTATTAAAAAATAAAATAAACCTAGCAACTACACGCCACTTTTCCTACAAATAAAAGCGTAAAAACAATTAATGTATTTATAAATTGTTATATCTAAGAATCACCTTATTCTTGAAAATACATTTTTAAACTTTACTCTTATCTCTTCTGTAAGTGTTTCATCTATAAAAGATTCTCCATTACATAAAAATCCCCTTAACTGACAACCTTTATGTTTACCCAACTTTTCATGGGAATCTGATAAATGTGCTAACTTTGATATTGTGTGAGCAAATTCAAGTAATGTTCTTTCATGTGGCAAATAATGACCACTTATATTTGAAACCATTATTATAATTCCATTTCTAACATCAATTTCACCTGCTGCTTTTATTTTTTCGAAACAAGAAGAAGAATGAAATATTTCAAATTCATCTTCAAATTTTGATGCTTCAATTATATAAAATCTGCTATCTTCATTTATTAAAAACATATGTTGCTTGTCTCCTTCCTCAATTCGTGATAAATTAACGCATTGTTTTGTTTTGGCATAAATTAATATAGCATTTTCATCAAGTATTACCTCATATTCGCTAATGTCACTTCTTGAAAAATATTTTATCTTTTTTTCACTTGTTCTTATATGTTCAAGTGTCTTAAGTTTTTCTTCTATCATTAGAGAATATTCACTACTTAATATTAATTCACATATATAGTCATTTATTTCTTGTTTAAATTTACCAATAATTTTTTCTGCTTCTTTCTCTGCTTATTGCCTACCTTTTTTTTCTTCTGATACTAATACTATTTTCTCTCTTAACAATTCTATAAAATTAGAAATAACACGAATTTTATCACAACGGTTTGTTCCATCTCTTAAAATATTATAATTTCTTAAAAGTTCATCGTCAGATAAATATTTTTCTATTTTTAATTTTTTAACTACAAATTCTATAAACAAATGAGTTTGTTCTCTTTCAAAATCTAATTTTAAAAGAGATATTGTATCTAAACCTATTCTAAATTTCTCCACAACTTTTCTTTCTAACTCACTTTCTCTTGTTTCAGAAAAAATTTTTGGTAATTCTTTTAGTACTTCTCGATATTGAACTGCAAAATCCCTCTGCATTTGTCTCTCGCACATATAATTAAGTTCATTAACATTAAGTAGGCATTATACAAGCAAAATAGGATAATGTCAAATTATGTATAAATAATTCAACAAAGTAGAATCTAAAATTTGATAATTATGAATCTTTATGTCTGTTTCTTATATCTTCTTTTATATATTCTATAAAAGCTTCTTCTACCGTCTTTACATTTTTACTTTTTATAATTGCATCGGGTGAATCACAAACCAATAACCGACCATCATTCATCATAGCAACTCTATCACATCTTGTTGCTTCGTTTAGATAATGGGTTGTAACAAAAATTGTAACACCTTCTTCTCTTGATAATTTAACAATCATTTCCCAAAACTCATCTCTGGCAACTGGATCAACACCAGAAGTCGGCTCATCAAGAATTAAAATTGACGGTTCATGCAGAACAGAAACTCCAAGCGACAATCTTTGTTTTATACCAAGAGGAAGATCTGAAGTTTTTTCATTTAATATATCTTTAAGTCTAAAATTTTCAATTACATAATTTATTCTATGATGTGCTTCCTGTGATAGTAAATCAAAAATAACCGCATGCAATTTTAAATTTTCCATAACACTTAATTCACCATAAAGCGAAAAACTCTGAGACATATAACCTAAATCTTTTTTAACGGCTATCAAATCATCAGACAGAGTTTTACCAAATATCTTATGAAGACCTGATGTTGAAGGAAGCAAGCCTGTAATCATTTTCATTGTTGTAGTTTTACCACAACCATTCGGACCAACAAACGCATAAATTTCACCTTGTTTAATATTAAAATTTATGTGATCAACTGCAGTAAAATTACCAAACATTTTTGTCAAATCTTTAGCCTCAATAACCGTTTCTCTATTTGAAAAATCAACTGGAATAACATTAAAATCTTTATGTTGTCCCCTCTTATCTATGGGTAACATTTCAATAAAAGCCGCCTCTAATGTATCTTTGCCAGTTTTCGTTAACAAATCCTGCATATTGCCATCTGCAATAATTTTGCCAGCATCCATCATAATAATTCTATCAAATACTTTAGCTTCTTCCATATAAGCAGTAGCAATGAGAACAGTCATATCGGGATCCTGCTTTTTTATATCAAAAATTAGTTCCCAAAAATTTCGTCTTGATAACGGATCCACACCAGTGGTTGGTTCGTCTAATATTAATATTTTAGGTTTATGAACTAAAGCGCAACACAAACCGAGTTTCTGCTTCATACCGCCTGACAAATTCTTTGCTTGCCTATCTTTAAACTTCCATAAGTCAGTCTTTTTCATAACATCAACCATAAGCCTTTCTGCTTTTTCATTACTTGAAAAAAACAGATCAGAAAAATATTTTATATTTTCATAAGCAGTCAAATCACCATATAAATTTTTTCCAAGACCTTGCGGCATATATGCTATTTCTGGTGCAATTTTACTCCTATGCTTTACACTAGAAATATCATCACCAAGTACAACAGTCTTAGCACCATTTTGAATTTTTTTAATTCCTGCAATGATATCAAATAATGTAGATTTTCCAACACCATCAGGACCAATAAAAGCAACAGTATCACCACTTTTAATATTTAAACTAATACTATCGAGTGCCTTAACGACCACTTTTCCACTACTATAAATATGGGTTAAATTTGATATTTCAACAACATTACCCATTTAATTCCTTGCTTTTACTTTCAATAATATTTTCAAGTTTTAGTAATAATTCTTCTTTAGACATTTTTTTTATATCTTCATATTTTATTGGATCCATAAACTCCATAGTGATAGTTCCGCTATCTTTTAGAAATTGTTTTTTTCTCCACAGCTTTCCTGAATTTAATGCCATTGGCACAATGTCAACTCCAAGCTCTCTAATCAAAGCTATAAAACCAGTTTTGTAAGGATATTCTTTAATCGTTGAATAAGGGGGAACTCTAGTTCCTTGTGGAAATATAATAATATTATGACCTTCTTTAATATACTTCTTTCCTTCTTTTAACACTTTTTTCAACGAGCTAGCACCACCTGATCTATCAATAGCAATTTTGCTTGCTGTAGCTAAACACCAACCAAAAAATGGAATAAATAATAATTCTCTTTTTAAAATAAATACAGGAGCTGGTTTCATAAAAGTATGCATAATTAGTGTATCCCAGGTTGACTCATGCTTTCCAACAATAATATACGGTCTACCTTTTTCTAATTTTTTACGACCAATAACTTTATCATCAATTCCAACTGTAATTTTCAAAATCTTTAGCATTAGTTCACACCATAATGAAGCAGCTAAATCAAAATTTTTTCTTCTATTTGGAAAAAATGGCAACCAGAAAAAGATAGCGAAAAAACTAAAAAGTATATTTAAAATCGCAGTTAAAAAAGAAAATAAAACAGACCTAAAAAATATTATTATTTTTTTCATATTTAAACACTTATTACTAATTATAGAATATATAGCCAATTTTAAAAAATAAAGTTTTAATTAGCAAAAGCATTAAAAAGATAATTTTAGGCAATACAAAATTAGCTTATGACGGCATGATTATTGAAAATTAACTTGATTTAAAAAAGAAATCATATATTATTATCCCCATATTAATAATACTTGACATTTTTATGTTTTTTTTAAACCAAGCTTTTGCCGAAACAACTGCCGAAGCACCTAATTTTCAAAATTTCGTTGGAAGTTTAGTTCCTTTATTAGTTTTTGTTGCAATTTTTTATTTTCTACTAATAAGACCTCAACAAAAAAAACAACAACAACATCAAAAAGAAGTTAGTGCATTAAAGCCAAATGATAAGGTTTTAACAGCTGGCGGTATTTTTGCAAAAGTTTTAAAAATTAAAGAAAAAAGCTTAATTTTAGAAATTGCAAGTGGGGTAGAGATTGAGGTTGTATCAGAAACTGTTAATCCAATATTTGAAGAAACTGAAAAAACAGCCATCAAAAAAATAAAATAGATTTATGAAAAAAATCCTTAGTTTACTTTTTGTAATATTACTACTTAGCTCCTGTAAAACAACACAGAAGCTAAGTGCTTATAATGAAGCTATGAAAAGTCTAAAGATTGGTGATTATAGTGTCGCAGGTGAAAAATTTGAAAAAATTGATGATGATGAACCATTCACAAAAGACGCTACTAATGGCTTAATTATGGCATCATATTGCTATTACAAAGCACATAATTATGAGGATTCCATTAGGGTTATAGATTATTTCATGCAAGCTAGTCCTGTAAATGAAAATTTATCTTACATGTATTACTTGAAAGGTTTAAATTACTATGATAGAATAGAATCTTCAAGCAAAGCTAGAGACTTATTGGAAAGCGCAGATACTACTTTTAAAGAACTACTTTATAGATATCCTAGTAGCAAATATACAGAAGATAGTAAAACTAAATTGAAACAAGTTGAAACATATTTATCTGGAAATGAATTGAATGTAGCCAATTTCTATTTAAAAAGAAAAAATTATATTGGTGCAGTAAACCATTATACAAACATATTAAATCAATATCCTCAATCGCAATATGTTCCAGAAGCTTTATACAGATTAATTGAAATTAATAATATTCTAAATATAAAATTTGAAGCTGTTCAATATTACAAGTTACTAAATGATAATTTTAGAGATAGTATTTGGACAAAATATTCAACAAAAATAATAAAAGAATATGAAAATATATAATTTATTATTCACACTCATTTTGTTTATCAATTCTAATATTTTCAATGCTAATGCTACAGAATATAAATTAAGAAGATTTAGCACAGAATTATATGAAGAAGCTGGATATGGTAGTTCATTAAAATTTAAATTAGAAAAAAGAAATCAAGAAGAAAATGATTTAGATTCCGTAAAAACTAAAAAACCAATTAAAAATGGAAGATATACTGGGGTTTACAAAGTGGGAAACCCTTATACAGTTTTAGGACAAACTTACTATCCTAGAGAACAATCAAATTATAAAGAAATTGGCATGGCATCTTGGTATGGAGGTGAATTTAATAATAAAAAAACAGCTAATGGTGAAATTTACAATATGAACGATTATACTGCAGCACATACAACTTTACCCTTACCATGTATTGTTAAAGTAACAAATTTAGAGAATGGAAAAAGCACAAAAGTAAGAGTTAATGACAGAGGACCTTTTGTAAAAAATAGAATTATAGATGTTTCGAAAAAAGTCGCAAAAAAATTAGATTTTCATAATCAAGGAACCACAAAAGTAAAAGTTGAATATTTAGAAAAAGATAGCAAAGAATTACTTGAAGACTACGGATTAAAATAATTTTTAATCCTTTTTATCTTCCAAATTATTTTTGTTAATCAAACCAGAAGTGTTGCCTTGATTAATTTTATCAATTGCATCATTCAAACCACCCCACCTATTTGTAGATTTTGTTCCAGACGCCCAAACTTTTTTACCACTTTCATCAAAATCATAATGTGTTTCTTTAACATCATTCACCCAATTCTTTTTATATGGCTCTAAACTTTCTACTAATTTCTTTGATTCCCTTTTAACATCACTATCTATCAATTTTAAAATCAAAGGATTAAAATAATTTTGAATCCATACTGTAGTATTTTCAAAATAAGCAATAATATCTTCATATTTGAATTGATACCTTGAAAAACCATCCACTTCATAAGACATAGCCAACATCTCAAAATATCTTGCAAACAACTCTTCCATAATATTATTAAGTTTATATGATTTTAACTCATTTTTCATTATACTTTCAACAGCTGGTGCTACTTGCATATTATTTGATATTTTTCCATTCATATCAAGTCCTAAAACTTTTCTAAAATCACCATTCAAATTTATACCACTTGTTTTTTCAACAGCATGTGCGATTTCATGCATAATTATATCGCACTCAACAGTTTTTATATTTATCGTATGAATAAGATTTCTTAAAAATATATCACCAACTTTTCCAAAAAAACCCTTTGTCTGACAATGCCCTACACATCTATCCCAATTTTTCAATGGTTCTATTACAAAATTAGCTTGTTTATTTTTGCATTTTGATGCAATTAAATTTAATGATGGTCTCAATATTTCCAATTGATACAATTGCTCAAACTTTTTTAAAAATTTTTCTTTATCTCCAGAAAATTTTGCAGTCGTATTTTTGGAAATTATATCAAATATTGTCATAATACAAAAAAAACTTTCATATCAAGATAATATGAAAGTTTTTTTTAAACTTAATAATTATAATTTGAATTATAAAAGCTATTCTATACCGTTTACAACGTTCTTCCTGATATTGGAATTACTGACGGAATTTTTGTAGCTGATTTAGTTTCAGAAACTCTAACACCACTTAAACCTCTTCCAACTTCAATATTTTCAGCTAATCCTTCTAATAATGTTCTTCTTGGATCATGTTCTCCTAATGCCAAAGTAGCACAAAGTTCATGAATTTGTTCTGCTGAAATTTGTTCTTTTCCTTCCAAATCTCCATTTAATTTTTCACTATTTATGTCAATATCTTGTCCATTTAAAAATTCTCTAAGTTCAGTAGCTGAAACCATTTTTACACTTTCACCACTTATTGTAGCACCAAATTCAACAGGTATTTCTGATCCACTTACAGTAGCACTACCCGTTTGTTCTAACTGTTCTCCCGCTGCTTTCTTTGTACCATGAAGTATAGTATCGCTTGGATCTTCTTCAGGAGTAAGTAAAAAATCACGAGGCTTTCTATCCCCCATTATATTTTTTGTTTCTCTTTTATTCAATGGTATCATAGCAAAACCCGCAACCTGCATTGGTAATATCAAAAACGCAGTCCCTGGAACAACAGGAACCATTAAAAGACCACAAGTCAAAAATATTCCGTACCATAATATTCTTGAAGTTCTACTTGATTTTCCATCTTTATTTTCCTTAGCCTGTACAGCATCTGGTCCTTCTTGTTGTTTTTGTTTTTTAACCTTAACACTATCAACGCCTTCTTGGGAATGAACATCTACGCCGTCCACAGTATGATGACTCGCATTAGTATCAAGATCAAGATCCCCTCTTGTCTGTGCAGAATCACGAGGACCCGCAAGATCAACCTTAGTAGCTTCTCCCATATTAACTCCAATAATTTTTATATTCTTAGTTGATTATATGACTATTTTTTTATTTTACAATTAAAAAATCACCATGGCTAAATCCCTAACATGTTTAACTGTTATGATTTTCAACTTATACTTTTCTTTTTTAAATTGTTTTATATTATAAATTCCTTCTGGAACAATAGCTCTTGTAAAGCCTAATTTTTCAGCTTCTTTTAACCTTGCTTCAATTTGAGATACCATTCTAATTTCACCAGAAAGTCCAATTTCTCCAACTACCATACAATCTTTTGCAAGAGGTTTATCTTTTGCGGCTGAAATTAAAGCCAAAGCAACTGCCAAATCAGCACCGGGTTCATTTATTTGTAGGCCACCAACAACATTAAGATAAACTTCTTTATCACATAATTTTAAACCAAATCTACTTGACAAAACAGCAATAATCATTGACAAACGGTTAACATCCCAACCTACAACC
>JAQTXT010000061.1 GCA_028688645.1 Rickettsiales bacterium | reverse complement strand
GCTCCAAAAAAATCAAAGAAAAAATAATATTTAAGTAAGACCTTAACTGTCTTACTTAGTTTTTATAAAAGTTATTTGCAAGACATGATATTAGGTATTGGGATAGATTTATTAAATATGGATAGATTAATTAAACTTCAAGAAAAGTTTGGTAATAAGTTTGCAGAAAAAATATTATCACAAGAAGAAATTAGTCACTATAAAAAACTTAAACAAAACCAAATTAATTTTTTAGCAAAAAAATTTTGTGCTAAAGAAGCATTTTCAAAAGCATTAGGAACTGGTATTGGTAGAGGTATTAGTTTTGATGATATAACAGTAGGAAATGATATTTTAGGAAAGCCAATTATAGTTTTGACAGAAAAGGGCTGTAATTTTCTTGAAAGTCTATATAAAGTTGATTACAAATTTTTGCAGATAGATATTTCAATTACTGATGAAAATCCTTTTGTAAGTGCTTTTGCGATAATTAGCAAAAATTAAATTTTACAAAAATTTAAACTGGAAATTATTCAATTTGTAAATCAAACTTATCAAATTGGTGATTAAACCAAGTATATTGTCTTTTTGCGTAATTTCTCGTAATTTTAACAGACTGATTGATAAATTCTTCTAAAGAGATTTCCCCATTTAAGTATTTTATACCTTCAGCAAGACCAATTGTATTTGATACTGAATAATTATTTTGATTACTAATTATATTTTTATGATTTTGAGAAAAAGTTTTAATTTCTTCCAAAACATTATCTTTCTCTACTAATTTTTTAAATCTCAATTCACACCTTTGATATAATATGTCTCTTAACGGATTTATATTTATATGAAAAAACATTTCTCTAGGGAAAAATGCAATATTGCCCTTTTCTTGAAAATATCTAATCGATTTTCCACTAACTTCAAATATTTCTAACAGTCTTAACATTCTTTGTTTGTCATTTGGATTTAATTTTTCTATATATTCCTTATCGATTTTCAATGCTTTTTCATAACATTCTTGATAACCAATTTCTTCATATAAATTATTAATTTTTTCTCTAATTTCTTGAGGAACTTCTGGAATTTGTGAAATGCCATCAATTAATTTTGAAATATACATTCCAGTTCCACCAACTACTATTGGTGTTTTACCTTTTAAAAAACAATAGTCTATTTTTTCTTTTGCTAAATTCAGCCACAAACCTATATTACAATTATTTTCTGGCTCTAAATGAGAAAATAATAAGTGTTCAATATCTTTTTTTTCTGATTCTTTTGGTTGAGCAGAAAGTATTGGCAAACCTTTATATATTTGCATAGAATCAACATTTATGACAATTCCATTTTGTTCTTTTGCTAAATTTATAGAATAAGCCGTCTTACCACTAACTGTGGGTCCAGAAATTATAACAATCTTTTTGTTTCTGCTTTCACAATACATTAATTATGATCTAATTGGCATTAAAACAAACAATAAATTTTTGTTATTTTCTTGTTGAATTAATAATGGAGAACTGCCATCTTCTATTTTGAAAATAAGATTTTTCTCATTTATTTGTCCTAAAATATCTAATAAATATTTGGCATTCAAAACCGTATCTATTTCTTCACCATCATAATCTGTTTTTATATCAGCTTTAGCCATACTTCCATCAGAACTTGAAATTTCTAAATCAATATTTTCAGATTTAATTGAAATTTTTACATTTTTAGTTTTATCATTTGAAACAATGCAAACTTTTCCTAAAATATCTTGCAAGGCAGAAGTATCTATTTTTACTTCTTTACTATTTTTGTATGGTATTACTTTTTCATAATCAGGAAATTCGCCTTCAACCAATTTCAACAATATCTCTAAATTTTCAGTTTTAATATCCATTTTATTCTTACTAAAAGAAATTATAACTTCTTTCTCACCTTTTTCTAAAATTTTGATTATTTCAGGAATAACTTTTTTAGGCATAATTACTTTTTGCAACAATTTATAGTCATCTTTCTTCTCACCAGATGTAGCAAGAATATGACCATTTGTAGCTACCATAAATACATGGTGATTACCTTCTTTATCTTCATAAATTTCAGTATGGATACCATTTAAATAATATCTTACCTCGTCATCACCCATTGCAATTTTAACTTTCTTCATTGACTCAAGCAATTCATCTCTTTGAACTTTATATTCCTCGCCTTTGTCATCTCCAATTTGATTTCTTCCTTCTTGCTCACAGGTTTTTATTTTAAATTTTATACCATCAGCTTCAACACTAATTAAGTTCTCTTTTTCTTCTTTAAATGTTATTTTAATATTATCAGAAAAACTTTTGATTATATCTTGCAATCTTCTCAATGGAAGAATCATTTCTAAGCTTTCCTTGTTATCTATATCTTCTTTTCCCACCAATAAATATCTAAAAGATAAAATTTCGAATAAAAGTTTACCATCAGATACTTTAATAAAAATACTGCTTTCAGTATTAGATAAATCATCTGGTCCAACTTCTGGATTGAACAATACTATATTTCTTAACTTTTTAGCTTCTATTGTAAATTTTCGGTCCATATCAACAATCAAATCAACTACTCATTGTTTAATGCTATATTTTGTTGAAAAAAAGTCAAGATATTTTTAATAGAAAAGCTAGCAATAGCGCACTTCAAGACTTATACTAAAAACCTCTCTACCCTTAAGGGAGAGAGGTTTTTCGATATAATTACAGTCTTAAAATATATTTATCAAAAGGTTAACGACAACCAATTTTACTAAGCAAGTTTACAAATTTTTACAATAATAAAAGGCTTTTTCCCCATATCTAATTGAAAAATATGATTTATAGTTTTACTGACTTCTTTATCAAAATAAATTTCCTTTTCTTCTTCTTTTTCAAAATGAAGTGTATTTTCTTGATTTACCATTCTATTCAAAGCACTATTATAGCTCTTTGCTATATCTTCTTCAAAGATTTCTTTCATATCTTTTTCATGCTTCAAATCATAATTTCCAATAGTCGTAATACTTGGTAATTCAATAAGTTTATAATTTTTATCAACTACTAAAATTACAATTATAGCTCCAGATTCAGCAATTTTCTTTCTTTCGCTGATAATATGACTATTTAAAGGTAACATTCTTCTACCATCAATAGCTACATTGACTAAATCAATTTTTTCCAAAACTTCAGATTTAATTTCATTAATCTTTAATAAACAACCATCTTTTGCTTTTATAACTTGTTTAACTCCACATGCCAAAGCTATTCTCTTATGCTCAGCAAGGTGCATTTCTTCACCATGTGTTGCAACAACTATTTTAGGCTTAATAAGTTTATACATTTCAATCAAATCATCTCTATTATAGTGTCCCGATAAATGAACAAACTCATTTTGATCCGTTATAATTTTAACATCTTTTTCAGATAATTTATTATAAACAGCATATATATTTTTTTCATTACCCGGGATAACACTAGATGAAAAAATCACAGCATCACCACTAGCTAAATGAACAGTTTTATGAGTATCTGTAGCCAATTTGTTCAAACCAGATGTTGGTTCGCCTTGACAACCAGTTGAAATAATCATTAAATCTTTCTTATTATATTGTCCCAAATCTTCTTCAGCTATAAATTCTAAGCCTTTTGGAATATAATTCATTTCATTAGCAACTTTTAGTATTCTATAGATAGATCTTCCAACTATTCCAATCTTTCTACCACAAGCTTTTGCAGCCAAAGATAAAGATATTATTCTACCAATATTTGAAGCGAAAATAGCAGAAACTATCAAACCATTTTTATTTTCAGCCATAATCTTTTTAAGATTTTTTAGAAGTTCATCTTCAGTTCTTACTTTTTCAGTTTTAAACACATTTGTAGATTCACATACAGCAACCAAGACTTCACCCTTACTTCCCAACTCTTTCAATCTTTTTTTATCAGAAATTTGACCTATTACAGGTTTGTCTTCAAACTTCCAATCGCCAGTATGTAGAATATTTCCAACTTCCGTTTTTATCAATATTGCATTCATTTCTGGAGTTGAATGTGTCAATCCTATAAATTCAAGCTCAAATGGTTGCAAATTAAGAGATTTACCAGCCTCAATTTCAATAATTTTTACTTGATCACAAAATTCATATTCACTCAATTTTTCTCTTAAAAAAGTAGCAGAAAATTTTGAAGTATAAATTGGAAGTTTTAACTCTTCCCACAAATATTGAATAGCACCAATATGATCTTCATGTATATGAGTCAACAAAATACCCAAACAATCTTTAATATGTTCTTTTATAAAAGACACATCTGGTGCAACAACATCAACACCCGGTATTTCGTTTGTAAAACCAATACCCATATCAACAATCAACCATTTTCCATCATAATGATAGAGATTACAGTTTAAACCGATTTCACCACTTCCACCGAGCGGTAGGAACAAAAGTTCCTTCTTAAATTTACTTAAATTTAAATTCATTTTTATATAACAAATTGTGAACCAATTACGGCTCTAAAATAATACATATAGCTAACGCTATAAAAAAGATCGCTTAGCGATCAGATATCGTGGATAAAATATATCCTATTCTTAATCATAGTGTTTATTATTTAAAATACAATAAATTTGTTGCATAATTAATATTATTGTTTAAAATTGGCTCTGGTGGGGTAAGTAGGTAGGTTGTCTACGAATTCAGACAGATCCGAAAGGAAGCATCTGTAAATAGATTAACTTAGGTTATTTACTTCACTATTTTTAATTCCGATAAAATATCATTTATTGTTCTTGAAACACATCCTAGAGTGTATTTTTCACTTACCAATTCATAATTATCTTTCACACTTTGTTTTGCGATTTTTTTATCATTTAACAATTTTATCATCAATTCAGCTAACTTTTCATAATCACCAACCACAAATGTTAAATCATTCCTGCTATCTTTAAAAATTTCACTAGGACCTTCAGCCAGAGAACAAATTATAGGCTTACTATACATCATAGCTTCAAGCAAAACAATTCCAAACGACTCATGCACAGAAGACAACACAAAAACATCTATTTCATTATAAAATTCTTTTTTATCTTCAATCCAACCAAGAAATTCAATATTTTTTTCAAGATCATATTGTTCAATCAATTTAATCATATTACAATACTCATTCAAATATTGCTGTTGTGGAGAACCCCCAATTTTTAACTTAAATTCAACTTCTTTATTCTTTAAAATTCTACAAGCCTCTATAAGCAGAGTAAGTCCTTTTGCTGGTTCAAACCTAGTCATAATTCCAAATACTGGCGGATTTGAAAAATTTTTAAATTCTTTATATTCAATTTTTTCATTAATCAAATTTGGAACTACAAAAATTTTATTTTCATCAAAATCATTTTTAACAAGAACATTTTTTTGATACCGAGTTATCGAAAATATATAATCAGCTTCATTTAAAAGCTTAATTTTATCACCATGAGCCACAATAACTACCGGAATATTCAGAATCTTTCCAATTTTTGAAAATAAAGACAAAACTTTTCTACTTTGAACTATTATAAAATGTGGTTTAATTTTTTTAATCTTAAAATAAAAATAAGGAAATAATAAAAAATGCGGTTTAAAAAAAATAGATGGCAAATATTCAACATTATCAATTTTTTCAAGTTTACCACTAATTTTTCCATTTCTATTAAAAATAGCAAAAACCTCATGTCCACCAAAACTCAAAGCATTATTATAATTCAAAAAAGATTGTTCCACCCCACCCAGAGTTTTACTAGACAACACATTTACTATTTTCATAGAAATACTTTTGTTTTCTTATGGAATAGCAATATTTTATAATAAAATCAAGCACAAAATAATTGACAAATAAACTTTATCAATTAATAATTGCATTGCCTATTGGCATTGTGAGGGCATAAGAAACCCTAACTAACTTATAAACAAGCTTGTAGGCCTCAATTGTGTCTGCTATTATTGTAGACACAATGCGGAGGCTTACGGTCATAATGGATTGTATTTTACAATTCAAAAAGCTGTAAGGGCTGAGTTAGTCAGTTTTCTTAACCTCCGCACTTTTCTTTGAATGGTGCGATTTTTATTATAAAAATGTAAGGATCAAACATGAAAATTGATGAAGAAAAACTTGAGCTTAACGAAGAATTTTTTATTGATGAGAAATTAAGAAAACGCAATATTTCGGAGCAAAAAAAGATTGATAAAATATTAAACAATCTAAATCAGCTCCAAGAATTAATAAATTATTATAGTTTGAATGGGAAAATTAATTTAGATTTGATGAATTATTCAGATTACTATTTAAAAAGACTATTTGAGGCAAAATTATTAGAATTAAGTATTACGATAATGCAAAATTATTTTGAGGTTAATAAATTTAATTTTAATTTTGATAAGTTAAAGAAATTGAAAAAAATAGTTGGTAAATTAGTTGGCGTGTATACTACCTTTTCACAGAAAAAAGCTATTAAAAGAATTAAAGAATTGATTAAATATAGTGATATTGATAGAAGAGAAATATAGGCTTTTATGGTGTTGGGCTTGATGTTGGGTGTGGTGTTGGATCTTAATCCCAACTACTCAATAATATCAAAACCATAAAAAATAAGAGTAAATCAAGATTTGATAGTCTTAGGGTGCTGGTGTTAAGATCTAACACCACAAAGATATACCAAACACTGCAGGAAGTAGAAAGGCCTACAAAATCTTTGCTACTCTATGATTATTTAAATTTTGAATATAAAAAACAGTCAACCAAATGATTGACTGCCTTTTAAATTCAAACTGTAATATAAATTACCAGCTATAATGCGCAAATGCTTTATTAGCTTCGGCCATTCTAAATACTTCTTCTTTCTTTTTGAATGCCCAACCACTATTGTTTAAAACTTCGTTGAAAGATTTATAAATCTTTTCAGCTAAACTTTTTCCTGATTGTTTTCTAATAGAAGTAACAAACCATTTTAATGCAAGAGCGGTTCCTCTTCTTTCCTTTACTTCTGTAGGAATTTGGTAAGTTGAACCACCAATTCTTCTTGCTCTAACTTCAACAGATGGAGTAATTTTTGTAATCACTTCATCAAAAACAGCTAAAGGTTCTTTCTTCATCTTTTCTTGAACCATATCAAAAGCACCATAAACTGCTTTTTCAATGATTGATTTTTTTCCATCTAGCATAATAGTATTGATTAATCTGGTAACCATTATACTATTATATCTTGCATCAGGTATTATTTCTCTAGCAGGAGTTCTTCTTCTTCTCATTTTTATCCTCTTTTATTATTATTTACCTTTCTTAGTACCATATTTAGATCTTCTGACCTTTCTATCTTTAATACCTTGGGTATCTAAAACACCTCTGATAATATGGTATCTAACACCTGGCAAATCTGGAACTCTACCACCTCTTAACATAACAACGCTATGTTCTTGTAAGTTGTGTCCTTCTCCAGGTATGTAAGCAATAACTTCAAATCCATTAGTCAATCTAACTCTGGCAACTTTTCTCAAAGCTGAGTTAGGTTTTTTAGGAGTTGTAGTATAAACTCTCACACAAACGCCTCTTTTTTGAGGACATCCTGTCATAGCAGGAGCTTTTGTTTTTATGATTTTATCTCTTCTTGGTTTTCTAACCAATTGATTAACTGTACTCATTCAATTTCCTTTCACTGATTAAATTATAATTAATAAAATTAAAGACATTGCAACTCATCCTTAATCAGCACATTAATATGTTCAGATAATTTGAAATATAATCCATAACAATATATAAAGTCAAGAAATTTATTAATATATTTACTTAAATTTAGTATAAATGTATTATTTTGGTTGTTGATTGTAATAAATAAAATTCGCTTATATGAAAAACAATGGTAGATAGGTATTAATTAATAATACACTTTACAAATTATACTGAAAGTCCCTCTCATTAAAAAAAGAGTTTTCAGTATAAACCTTGAAATATCGTTAATTTTTTTTAATTATAGTCTGCCCATTCATATAAGGAACTAAAGCTTCTGGTATTTTAATTGAACCATCTTTTTGCTGATAATTTTCCATAATGGCAATTATAACTCTTCCTAAAGCAACCGCAGTTCCATTTAATGTGTGAACGAATGCAATTTTACCATCTTTATCTTTATATCTAGCATTCATTCTCCTTGCTTGATAATCTAAACAATTTGAGCATGACATTAATTCTCTATATTTATCTTGACCAGGCATCCAAACTTCATGATCATAAGTTTTTGAAGAAGCAATTCCTGTATCACCGCACGCTAATAATAGAGTTTGAAAAGGAATTTTTAAAGTTTTTAATAATTCACTTTCAATTTCAATCATTCTGTTGTGTTCTTCTTTTGATTTATTGGGTGTTGTAATTGAAACCATTTCTACTTTTTTAAAGTGGAATTGTCTTAACATACCTCTAACATCTTTTCCTGCACTACCTGCCTCACTTCTAAAACATGATGTATAGGCACAAAATCTAATTGGTAATTCTTCTTCTTTTATAATTTTATTAGCAACCCAGTTTGTCATCATAATTTCAGATGTTCCAGCTAAATATAATCCATCAGTAGTTTTGAAAGTATTTTCAAATTTTGGTAATTGTCCTGTTCCAAACATTGCAATATCTTTCACTAATGGTGGCATAGATGTTTCAACATAACCATATTTTTCAACGAAATCTAAGGCGAAATTTGAAATTGCTCTTTCTAATTTTGCTAAATCGCCTAATAAAATTGTTGAACGACTACCAAACAAATAAGCGGCTTGTTCAAAATCCATCATGCCAAGTTGTTCACCCAACTCATAGTGAGGTTTTGGTTCAAAATCAAACTTAGTTTTTTCACCCCAAGTTTCTACGACTTTATTATTTTCCTCCCCACCATTTGGAGTGTCTTCTTGCATTATATTTGGTAAATTGATTAAGATTTGAT
>JAQTXT010000060.1 GCA_028688645.1 Rickettsiales bacterium | reverse complement strand
TAAAAAGGTATAATGCTTTTGGAAATATGTGTAAATATCAGGAATTATTTTGTTTTGTTTCAATTCTTTATAAAGGGGATTTTGAGAAGCTGTTTTTATATCCCAAGAATATTAGTTCATATTTAAACCTCCTTAGTTTTAAATTTCTAAAACATACAACGCGTTAATAAAGGAGTTTGTATCGCCAACTAAGGTAAGTTCAAGATATTTAATCAGAGAAAAAGTCATATGTTAGTTTTTTAATGCCTATCTTGCCATATAATATTTATCCTGAGTAAATTAAAAATTACCATAAAGAAAGGATGAGATAATGCTTATTCAGAAAAATAATTAACTGCTCTTGCACAATCAAAGTTAACATCGATACCATCAGCAAATAAAAGTCCCATTGTTATTTTAGCCATAAGATGACCTTATTTAGCAGCCATTCCTAAAATTAAAACAGCGTCATCTTTCTTTATATCTTAAATGTCGCCTTTAAGTACAATTGTGGCAAAGAGATACTTTAAAATGGGATTCATGTTGTCTTTTTTCTTTTTATATATTTCTTAATTAAACAATATGTACCTGCC
Source organism: Rickettsiales bacterium (assembly GCA_028688645.1). GTDB lineage: Bacteria > Pseudomonadota > Alphaproteobacteria > Rickettsiales > UBA1997 > CALXSC01. The sequence goes on along the minus strand of JAQTXT010000060.1, from coordinate 8,621 downwards.
ATTTTTTTTACCGCAAGACTTCTGTTTCCTTTGCTTTCTATTTCAAAGTAATCCATTACAATAATCATTGCCTATGATATTGATACTTTGCTTGAATGTTAAAATAGTACTCTGGCTCTTTTTCTATCAAGAGGAACACCTTGTCCCTTGAAATAGCACATGCCCAACATTGCTAAGGAGTTTTTATGGTCTTGTCCAGCTAATTTTCCATATAATTCTGCAGCTTTTTAATAATTCTTTTTAAATCCATTTCTTCCTATAAAGTAATTTTCTGCCAATTCGTACATAGCTTTGATTGTTTAGGAATCAAAAAATTAACTTTATGATACAACATCGACATTTTTTTCATTTTAGAATTCTACTTTACGCTTGGTATAAAGTTCTTTTTCAAAGTTCTTTTAATCAGGATAAGAGTTTCTAAACTCATAAAAATCAACATATGATTATTTGACTACAGAGAGATAATATGCTAATGAACTTGTACAGTTTTTATAATTTTTATCAAGTCCGATTCCCATTTTATACATATAAGCGAGAGTCAATGAGGCGCCATGATGTCCCAACATTGAACTTAGAAACAAGTTTTGTTATACAGAGAAGAATCTTTGGTTTTTTAAATAATCCAAAAGTTAATTATATTTAAGTTCATAAACTTTATGGTAACCTTAATCATTTGATATTCGGTGTACTTCTTTTTAAAGATTTTTTATGACAGTTTAATGAGGTGTCAGTTTATAATAATCTAGAAGGGCAATGTAATAATATGCCTCTGCATTTTCATACTTTTAGGCGGCTATTTTAAAGTAAAAGTATGCTAACAAGAATCGACTGTCAGTGACATATGTGCTCCAAGTAAATCCAGTCAGTTCACTCTTAGGCAAAATATCATACAAATAAATCTTTGCCAACAAAAGAAGATAATTGCCAGGTTATTATTTTATCTTTTAAATGTTCAATCCTGATACCATTGTTTCATCATTTAAGGCTTGCAGTATTCTACTATTATGAACGTGGTATATACTTACAAAATCTTTTGTAAAATCTTCATCAAGAGCCTATATCTATGCATTTAATTTCGATGATTTTTATTGCAATAATTCACTTTATATCAAGTTTCCTCTTTCACTGTCTCCATTTTACGTGTTTATTTAAGATTTTGTTAATTATTCATTGGTATTTACGCTTAAAAAGAGAAAGCCGACCAAAAGATAAAGAAAAAGATAATTCTTATTGATATGTGGTTTAGATCTTTTCATAATAAAGATTCAAAACATTATAATTTTCATCTACGTATTCGTTTATTTATAATTTTTATAAATTTTTTCATTTCTGTTCTATAATTTTAAAATTTTTAAAAAAAACCAGGTTGATAAATGTTATAAATAGCAAATTAGTTTGTTTATTTACATAAATTCATTTCCAAAAGTTTAAAAATCCACCGAGTGAATTCTGTTGACTTTGGGATGTCTTGCCTCCCGTTCCTTGAGCATTTAATTGAGCCCTTTTATAGGTTTATAACTATTAGAGAATTTTCTGAAATAAAAAAGAAAAATACTTGTTTTTAATTTCTTTAGACAACCAATGCGTCTTTGAGTTGTCTGATTATAAAAGGAGTATTTCGTTTTTTTATTATTTTTTCTTTAGTTAATTTTCTACTTTCCAGCTTTTCTATTTGTGTTATTGAATGCTTTTTTGAAGAGTCTCATTATTTTTGCGTTACGACTTGACTGCATCTTTCAAGATTTCGATTTTCTTTTTATAAACTTTGACTTCATCTTTACTTGCTACCCTACCTTACTACTTATTTACCGATACGTAGAGCCAAATCTGATGACATTCTCAAATTATCAAATTAAAAACTTAAATATTATAAAAATCTTGAAAAGTATATCTTTTTTCTTAAATTAAATAAATTAACTAAGTAATATTGGAGCATTTATTTATTTTTATTAATTAATTGATTAAAAAAATAAATAAATGAGGATAAATTAAGTGATTAAACTTTGAGAAATCATTTAACTTAATAAATTTAAAAATTATACTTATCAATTTTTTGTTCATTTTACAAATTTAAAAAATTATTAAATCAAATATCAAAATTTGTTGAATAATTCAAAGCTATTTTCCAGTTCATTTTTAATTTTCGACTTTTAAATAGATTTTTTGTTAGAATCAAGATGATTTGCAATAGATTTCTCATGTATTAAGTTTTTTATGTTTCTCTATTGATTTCTGTGAATAATTAGTCATTATTAAATTTATTTAACATTTATAATCTACATGTTCAGTCTTAAAGATTCAATAAGCTTCGAATAAGCGACAAGTCACAGTGTTATGCTTCGAAAAAATATTAGAGTAAGCAGTTCAAAACTACCCTCTGACTTTTTTAATAATCGAGAGGTCAGTAGATATTAGCCAAAAAGACTCAGTCTTAAAAAATCTTTTGTAAAATAAACTCCAAGAGATATTTTCACCCCCTCTTTCGAAACCCAAAATTCACTGAGCCCAATAAAAAGTTATTTAACATAAAGAAAAATAGGAACTGCAAAACCCAATGTGAACAATGAAAATAACTTGATTCATGAAGTCATTCGGTCTGCAAGAAATCTTCGAGGAGTTCTCAGATAAAAAAGTATTTAAATGGTAAAAAGGTCCTTCTATGAAGATTAACTTCAATTGCGTCTTCCGAAAATAAAAAACTCTAAAATAACTCCTCTCTATCTCTGATAAATTTTAATCTCTACTTTATATGTTCACATTATTAATCTTTAATTTAATAATTTATATGGGTTTTATTTTATTTAATTGACAAAAGATGGTTTATTTTCTGTTTTATGTTTCATTTTCATTCACTGTATTGGCTCTAAAAAATAATGAAAAATTGTAAGACTTCTTTTAAAAAAATAATGTACAGGTTTTATGAATCGATATCTCATGAAGTTTTTTTAGAATCAATATTTCATGATGAAATTTAAAACATAAGAAATAAATTAATTAACTTGACAAGTAATTTATATAAAAGTCTGAATGTAATTAATATTTGAAAAAAAACTAACTGTATATTAAAGCGATGAAGGGTCCTTTTAATATATCAAATGAAGACCTCGCAAGGCAATTACAAAAACTTAAGAACTAAAACATGCATAAACAATTGGAAATTGAAAAAATACTTGTGTCAGATCCTGAAATACAATAAATCAAAAAGAAAATCGAAGCTTCATATGTATCAAAGTAAAGAGCACGTCAACAAGCAGAAAAACAAGTCAGATATCTTTAATAAAAAACCCAATAAGCTTATGTTGAAGCTGAAATGCTTAAAAGGCAAATCTAATAAGAAAAAAAACTTGAACTAAAAAGAAAAGAAATCATACAAAGACAAAAAGACAATCTTATTCATCTTTAAAACCAAATCAAAAATAAAAGTTAACGCTAAAGATAAGCTAAAAATTAGTATGAAAAAGAAAGAGCACTTGTTAATGATGAGGTACAAAGACTTATTCAGTAAGAAAGAAAAGCATTAATCGAAGCTCAATAAAAAAAAGCGAAATTGTATCGAATTATGCAATAACAATATTAAATGAAAGAGCAAAAAAGACAGTAATAAGAAGCAAATGATCGTGCATAACTTTAAAGAATCTCAAAGTTTCAATAAAGACTTAACCAAAGAGACCGTCTCCAGAAGTAAGAAATCCAACGAAAATAAAAATAAAAATAAGTTATTTACTTGAGATTAAAACAAGCTGATGACAAAAGAAGAAAATAAATTGAGGAATTGTAAAATCTGAGAATTGAATATTATCAATACATGAAGGAAGAATAATACGAAAAGAAGGAGGCTTAATAGAGACAAAAACGATAACTAATTAAACAGTTACTTCAAAAAGCACATAAATAACATTTTGAAGCTAAAAAGAAACAAAAATAAGAAGAGAGTTTCTTGCAATAAAATTTCAAACAGAAGATGCTTTAAAGATTAGCAGAGCAATAAAAACTCGAATTGTTGGCTCGCTAAAAAAGAAGAATGAAAGAGCAAGAACACAAAAGAGAAGTTGAAAGATTGTGGCAAATAAAATTAAATCAATATCGTTAAACTAAGGAAAGATAAAGACAAGAAGAAGAGCAGAAAAAACTAATTTAAATTTGGAGAATCAACATTGTAGAAAAGGAAAAGTAAAGACTTATTAAAGAACATGCTAATCAGTTATAAGGATTCCTACATCCAGATTTAGTGGAAAGAGCTAAAAAACTAGCCAATTACCAGAATAATCCTGCCAATTAAACACAATATCTGTCTAATTATAAGGGTTGATTTTTTTTATATTCTACTTTTTACAACAATTTTTGGTATTCTTTGTATAATTTTTTATGGTTTGGATTCAAAGATTTGAAGATACCAAATTGGAAAATATTTGTGATTCTTTATGATTTAAAATTATGTATGGTTTTACGCTTAAGTATTGTCGAAATTAAATGATTTGAAAGATCATGGCTTAAAGAGTAGTACTCAGTCTCTACTGGCGTAATCATTGATTTATTTTTCACAATTTCCTCCGTTGAGAAGGCAAGAAAGAGCTGGTTGTCTTTTTTCAATATCGATTTGGTTGTGTTGACTGGATTATTAAAAAGATACATTTTTTGGAAGCAATCGATGAGTTTGATAGCAGAATCTTGAGCAATTTCAGGTTCGATATGTTTTCCAACTGGAGTGGCTCTCAAAAGAGAGAGGTTTTGTCTTTACTTTTTGCAGAGATTGTTAGCTCTGACTGCAGTCAAGAACATAGAAAATCTTTATAGAAAAAGAAGTACCTTTATTATTGGGTTCTTTCGGCCATTGATTCTTTATAATTTCTCAATTATTATTAATCCAAAACATTAATTTATCAAAATATCTGATTCCTATTTACAAATCTTTATCATACTTAATTTATTTAGAAAAATGGATTTATTTAGGAAAATGGATTTAAAGAAAAATAAGTAAAATATACTAAACTAAATTAAAATCAAATTTTGGGTCATTCCTATAAATAAATTGTGTGCTTTTAAATATTCTCTTAGACTGTCCCATCATTAAAAACCAGTCTTGTCGTCACCTATGTTATCTTTGAGCCTTATTCGTAATAAATTTTTGAAGATTATTTCTTTTCTTTCAATTTTCTGCCCTCAGAAGAAGTACTTTTATTACCGCTTTGCTTACTTATTGTGCTTTTAAAATTATCAGAAGTTGATGCATAGTTTATTGATCCTTTATTATTGCCGTTTTTAGATAAAATTACTGGTTTTTTGTTTTATTTTTATTGAGGAATCCATTAAGTTTTCGAAAATTTGTCTTAATTTTTACCTTTATCTTTACTGAATGTGTTTTAGTTTGAAGTGTTTGACATATTTTTAACAATAAATTCGTTAGTGTTTTTCTTTTATTATTTTGATGTTACATTCTAAACTATAGAATTTGATCTTAGATTAAGTTTGTTTTATGTGATGTTAAAAATAGTAATAATTTTATCTTCTTGAAGTTATGACTTACAGCCAATATGTTTGTAGATTGGATTAAAAATGGTATTTCTATGTCCTCGATCAAGGACACCATCATCAATAATAAGTCCAAGAATGGTCATTTCTGGATGATTTCTATTTAAAAAGTTAAAATCTGCACCAATAAGCTAAGCCATTGAACCATGACCTTTTCTGCAGTATTTAAGAATTCTTTAACTAAAATTAGAACCATCTGAACCAGTATGACCAAATTTATTGTTTTTAGACAAGTCAATCGCATGATCCCTCGCAGATTTCATAAGTCCTTAATGTTATTCAAGAGGTTATAAAGGTTTTTGCTTTTTTATATACTACAAAGCTTATATCCAAGCTTTTTTTCCTTAATTAGTTTCGTATACAATTTCATTATTGAGTGGAATTTACTTTTCATTGGTAAAGGATTAAATTTGTTTTTAAAGTATTGATACGATGTATGAAGGATTTTGCCTGATCTTATTGATGGTGAAAATCATTTATTTTTCCATTTTGACGAGTTTTTTAGTCAAGAAATTAGCTAAAATATAAAAATTCTTCTATTTTTTTTAAATAAATTTCTTAGATTTTGAAATATCGAACAAATTATAAAGTCTTTCATTATAATGTTAAAAATTTAAAGAGTTCTAAAAAACAAATATATGCTATCTTTCTATTGTTGCAAAAAAATAGGTAAAAAATGAAAATTTAGACATAAAGATAATGAATTGGAGATAGAAATATAATATTGTTAAAATCACATAAAGTTTATTTCAGTCATACAAATAATTGTATCTTCTATTATGTTGAATTCTATTGAAATTTTTTTACATAATAGTTGGCATATTATAAGGTTTTTTGAGTGTCTAGTCTTTAATTGAGTTATCGTTTAAGTATCTAAATTGGTTTGATTATTTTGAGTCATTATTTTTTTAATATTAATGAGTTAAATTAATATCCTATATTAAATAACTGTATTTGTTATTTTTTCTCATTAATGATCTTGATCGAGAAAATTACTCAATTTTTACCTTTTTGTTATGTATTGGATCTTCTAAATTTTATTGTTCTTCATCGGATTGTAAAGTGATATTTTCAAATTTTTATTTCATATTTTGTTCATTTAAGTATGTTTTTATGTCATGTTATTCATTTTTATTTTCATGTTGAAAAATATTCAGTTCCTTTAAAGTTCTTTCAGCTATTTATCTCATAGATTTGTCTTTACTTTTTTTTAATATTATTTCATATGCTTTAATTAAGTCATCGTCAACTTTACGACTTGGACCTTTTAGATTTAATTGAGTATATCGAGAATAATCATTTTTAATTTTTGACTAAGGGAAGTTTCGATTCTTAGGATGTAAATGATTTATTTAATTTATTGGTCCGGAAGATTATTGTAATTGCGCATATGATTAATTATGCTCATCTTTTTTATCCTTTTTTTCAGATTTTTGTTAATTTTAAAGTAAAGATAAACTGTGATTGATGTTGGTAAAGTTTTCTGTTCTTTCAAAAAGCATTTTAAAAGGAGTTTATTTTTCTTTTGATAATTTTTTGTTAGTTTTATTCTAATTCTTGCTTTATATTTCTTGTTAAATACCAATTTATTTATTTAAGAAGCTTTCCATTCTTTTAGCAAGATCAAATTGATTTGAGTAAAGTTTGATTTGTATCTGTTTTTGAATGTTTATGATAATTTTTTGTTTGAGTTCATTTAGCCTTTATTGGTCAGATTATGGAGCAATATTATTTTGAAGTAAAAGGCTCACAATAGTATCGCCTTAATTTACGTTAAGTGTCAGTATTCTAGGTCCTATTTTGACGTCTATTTTGAACAATATCCGATAAGAAGTTGTATTGTTTTTCTTCATTTTTATATTCAAACCTGTTTATTTAGCCGTTGATTTAATTTATTTTAATAAAAATAATCTAAAAAGTTGAGGATATTTTCATAAAGAAAAAATAAAGATTTTTCATGAATATAACCTGATATTTTTAAAGAAAGAATAAAGATTCAATATCAATCAACACACAAGCTTTTTTAAACTTTGGTCTCTTTTTTCATTATAGGCTGTCATTAATGAGTCATTGAGAGACTTTTCTAATTTTTTGTGATAATTAGGCAAAATCTAAAGCTTTAACTTTGGAATCATTGGTTTGTTTTTTGAAGCTCCACCACATTATATATCATTCAAAACCTCGATCTTTTGAATATACTAGGTTTCAGCACAAAATGGAATGTTTTATTTTTCTTCTAAAACTTATCTTTCATCTAATTATCTTAATTATTTTTTCAATCCCTTAAAATATGAGTAAAAAATTTACTTAGTTTTCTTTATTCACAGAAGAGAGATAATCTTAAAGTTCTGATAATTTTTTCAATGCTTTTCTTAACTCTTCAGTAAGTTGACCATTGTTCGATTGGTTTATTTTGTTGCCAAAACTCATTGAAGGATTGCTTGTTTGATTTTAATTGAATTTTTTCTGATTTTACATCTTTGAAGTTTGGTAGACATTTGTTGATTCGATCATTTTGACTGAAGGTTTTTCCCAATCTTTTGTGATGAACTTAGCTTGACTTCGTTGATTAGTTTTTGATGAACTTTCATAAAGTTTTGTTTTTGACTCTTATTTGCTTCTTGTTTATTTTTAGACTGGTTCATGTCCTTCAGTTTTACTACTAATAATCTTTTTTGAATAATTTTGATCTGTATATGATTACTTTTTGTTTGGATTTCCGTTGCTTTGAATATTTGCCAATGATTCAATAAAAAATTCAGTGTACATTGGTTCTTAGATCAATATTTACAACAAATTTCTAAAAGCATGTTTGTATGCTTCTGATTCTGTGCGACCTGATCCATTAGCTTTGAAGTTCACTAAACTCCAAGTTGCCTCAAAACATTTGTAAGAAATTTATTTGCTTGTCTTTTCATATTGCAAGTGATGATACTGAACAAAATCTAAAAAAAGACGAATCAAATCACAATCCTCAAGCTTTTGAATTACACTCTTTGCTGACATTTTTTTTCTTGATTGATAGTTTTGAAAAATTTATATGTTATTTTACTATTTTACTCTAATGTGTTCGTTAATTTAATTTTAAACTT
>JAQTXT010000059.1 GCA_028688645.1 Rickettsiales bacterium | reverse complement strand
AAAAGAAAATTCTGAAGAAAAAAATTCAGAAAATTTTGAAGAAGATTTTGAAGAAAACAAAATACAAGAATTTGAAACTTTAGAAAATGAAAATCTTAACAATTCAAAAAACGAATTAACTACAAAAACATTAAAAACTGAAATAACTCCAAGACCAACAAAAACAGAAATTCTACAAAATGATCCAAATTATCAAGACTTTCTAGAAATATCCAATGGAATCAAACAACTAATTGAATCACAAAAGAGAATAAACATAACCAATAGCCAACTATCAAATTGGATAACGGAAATAAGCAAACTTTATAAATCACTAGAATCAGCAAGGGGAAGTGAAAATGCAATATACAGCATGTTCCTAATCATAAACACTCTCAATGCAGACATACATTACGAAGACAAATATAAACCAGTTATAGAAAGTGGAAAAAGTTTTAGAGAAAAGTTCATCAAAATAGAAGACTACTATAAACGAAGACAAATGCAATACATGAAACAGAAACAAGAAGATGATTGGGATGATCTAGTTTTATGAAAAATGTCAAACAAAAACAGAAAAAAGAAAATACAAAAAACAACAAAACAGAAAATAAAAAATTATGAAAAATAATAATAACATAAAGGAAAACAACATGCAAAATGAAAAACTAACTCCACTTTTAATTTCTATAGAGAATAAAAGTAACACTAATGGCAATAATACTAACACCAACAAAACCCAAACCGAAACAGATGACAAAATCCAAACTGAAGAAGACTTGTCAAAATATAACGACATACTAAAGAATTATCCCAAGACTAAAACCTATATAACTCAAATATATCTAATCTATCCAATATCAAAAAAAGCTATAGAAAAGGCTATAAATGCCAGAATAACAATAGAACATCACTTCAAAGACATTTATCAAGAAAACATAATCTATGGAATAAACCAATGTTTCCGTTTCAATAAATCAAGACCTAGTCCTGCACAAGTTATAGCCATGATTACTGGAGATACAGTGGCAGAGTTAAAACAAAAAGAAATGGAAAAGCATAAAAGTGAAAAGACCGAAATAGAAAAATACAAAGAAGCAAAAGAAAAATACCAAACCTTAAGAGATGAAGCTTTAAAACAATACTTTGGAGAGGACACAGATAAAAAAAATATAAACAATCAAAATTCAAATCAAAACCGAAATTCAAATCAAAACACAAATTCAACGACAAACCCAATAAGACAAAAATTTAAAACTGAATCCCAACCATATTCGCACCCAAACATGTATCCAACACCAATAGAAATACTTGATGAAATCATGACTGACTTTATATCTATTCAAGCACATATACTTTCATTTGGAATAGCAAAACTTAATGGATATGGAATAGGAATTTCAAATCACCTTTCAAAAATATCAACAAAGCCAAATGATCAATCAAGTAGATTAATGGATGACTGTTTTACTATGTATCTACGAAGCAAACCATTCAGAGATCAGGTCATTAAATCTGGAATAGTAAGGACAGAAATACCTACTGCATTCATAAACTACACAGAAGATTTAATTGCGAAGCATGAGATGTACGAAAGGAACAGCAAAAGATACTGAAATAAAATAAAAACAAAAAAATAGGAAAAAATCATGACAAAAAAAAGAAATAGACCTCAAAAGAATAATTACAAAGAAGACAAAGTTGTTTATGAAAGCAATAGCTACAACGATAACAAAAAGAAAATTAAACAGCCTATCAAAAGAAGACCAAACGATCTCCTAAAGCTCTATGAAAAAGAAATCATAAACCAATCCCAATATGCCTCTGGAGAAAGACTCTTAATTGACTATGAAACAAGTTTTAGAAATAAATGTTCTACAAATATAATTGATCAAGTAAAAGTTCAAAACTCTACAAAGTTAAATAATGAATTTTATCTTATTCAAAATCTAAATGCTTGGGATAGATATAATAAAGCAATATCATCTATTACAGATTTGAATACAAGAGAAGTTATAAGAGAATTTATAATAGAAGGTAAAGGATTGACAGAAATAGACAGTAAGTTAAAGAAAAGAGGTGCAGCAGAGGTTAGATTGTATTATGGATTAAAAGAATTAGCTAGATATTATAGGAATTTGGCAAAAATAAAGAAATTGACAAAAAAAGCGGAGAGTTGAATTAATTTGCGATCGGAAGAAATTATTAATTGACTTGAAGTCTTGATATTGGTAAGATTTAATATGAATTGCGTAATACCAATCTTAATAAGTTCTAATCAACTCTCCATAATGTGATATTTGAGTAAATATTTATAACAAATATCTTAATACAAACTGTAATCAAAAGATTATAAATTGTCAAGAAAAAATACAGCTTACGGTTTATATGAAATTTGCTTATATTGAATAAATTTCAAAGCATTTAAAAATATTTGTATAAAAGTCAATAAATAGAATATATAAAACACTATATTTTCTTAATGAAAATTAAATAAAAAAATACTATATTCTTATATACTATATACTTACTGTTTTTTAATATTTATGGTTTAACAATAAGTTTATAGAAGCTAGCCTAATTTTTAGGGAATATTTGGAGTTATAATATGATAATAATAAAAGGAATAGTTTTTGATAGTGATACTAAAATTGCAAACAATAAAAATGCAATAGGAAATCCTGCAAGTGTAGCCATACTAAACAATCAAGCAGATTTAAAAAATACAAAATTATTACAATCTTTGGCAGTAAAAGAAAATCAACCAATTACTTGTTTTATAAAACAAAGATCTAAAAACAATGAATTTGATATAAGATTTTTTACTCCAAGTGGTGATGAAGTTAATATATGCGGGCATGGCAGTTTAATATCTGGTAAAATCTTAGAAGAACATTTTAAAATAAAAGAAAAAGAAATTATTTTACATTTAAACGAAGATATTTGTTTAGGTACAATGTTAGAATCTGATGATCCAATAGAAACAATATATATTAAAGAAGATGGAACAATATCAATAAAATTATTTAAAATTCCTTTTGATAAAGGTATATTAAACGAAAATGAACTTCATGTTTTAGAAAATATTATCAAAATATTAGGTTTAACAGAAAGTGATATTCAAAATTATATCAAATCAGAAGAGTATCACGATTTAATATTAATTCTAAAAGATGTAAATAAATTAAGAAATTTAAATCCAGATTTTGAAGCGATGATTCAATATTGCAAACAAATAAAAGATTTAAGAAGTATAACATTTTCAGCAAAATCAGATTTAAAAGATTTTGATTATGAAACACGAGTTTTTGCACCACATATTAATGTTAACGAAGATATAGTTTGTGTTTCTGTCAACTCAGTAACTAGTGATTATTGGTCAAGAAAGTTGAGTAAAAAAAGTCTCAATGTTTTATATCCATACCATTGGAATGAGAATATTTGTGGCGGAATACAACATATAAATGTTAAAAATAGATATATAATTTTAAAGGCTTAGAAAATGAAGATTTTGATTTTAACAGATGGCGATATTATTTCAACAATTACAATAAATAAAATTGTTAAAAAATTTTATAAAATAGCCAATATAAATGTAGTTATGGACGACTATATCAGTGCTAATCCTAGTATGTTTAAAATGAATGTTTTGAGTATTACTGGAGCAAAGAGTGAGTTAGATAATATAATAATAGAAAGTGATAGAAATATAACAAAAGAAGATTTTGAGAGTAAAAAGTTTAGAAAGATGTTTAGTTTAGAAAAATTATCTTCTTTTGAGAATGTCTCTTTTACTCACATTTATAATATTAATAAAAATATAGATTTTATTAAAAATTACAAACCAGATATAGTTTTATCAATTAGATTAAGAAATATTCTAAAAATTCCGACTATAGAAGCCTGCGGGAACAATAATATTTTTAATTTACATTCAGGAACTTTGCCTGAGTTTAGAGGGGTTTATTCGTTGTTGAGAGCTATAAATCAAGGTTGTAAATATTCTGGTTGTACTTTTCATAGGATAGAAGACGAAGGCATTGATTCTGGTAAAATTATTTTTATAAGTAAAGTCAAAATAGATTTTAACAAATCTTATCAATGGAATTTAATGAATATATATAATAAAAGTATGCCAATTTTTTTAAAAAAATTGGCAAATATTGTAAAAGGAAATAAAATTATATACAAGGAACAGGATAAATTAATTGCTAAATATTATTCATTTCCTAATGAAAGTGATGTTAATTTATTATTAACTAGATTGCCATGTATTATGAATATAAACGATGTAAAAAAAATAGTTAATTTATTTTCATAAAATTAATAAACTTATTTAAACTATCTTTTTTAAATTCATTTCTTTTTGTTACTATATCAAATATAAGAATTGGAAAAATATGTGATATATCTTTACTTATTATATTTGAATTTTTTTCATTATTATAGAAATCAAAAATACCACTTATACCGAGATTAGCTGCGACCATCTTTAATAAAATGCTCCAATTTCCGTCAATCAAATTTAATTTCGAATTATATTTTTTATTTTTTTTCAAAGTATCTTTCATAAAATCATAAATCATATTTTCATTTAAATTTATAAACTTTGAATTATCTATATCATTTAATGTTATTTCATTAGGTTGTTTTGATGCTAAAGGATTATTTTTGGAAACAATTAAAATTGGTTTTGTTTCAAAAAACTTTGTATATTGTAAACATTTAGCATAAGAAATCCTTGAATAAATAGCTAAATCTATTTCATTATTTTCTAGTAATTGTATGGCTTTATCTCTATTAATATTATAAACAACGACTTTAATATCTTCATTTTTTTCTTGAAATTCTTTAATTTTGTTTGGCAATATTTCAGTAATTATACCATAATGAGCAGCTATTCTTATAGTATTATCATCTTCGATTTTTTCACTAGTTAAAAAGTCAGCAAATAATGTTTCCATAGCCTCAAGTCTTTTAATAGCAATATCATAAAATCTTAAGCCTTTTTCATTTGGAATAAGATTTTTACCATTTCTGTTAAATAATACCTCTCCTAAATCTCTTTCTAAAGATTGAATTTGTCTTGTAATTGTTGCTTGTGTTTTGCCTAATTTCTCCGAAGCTTTTACGACACTGCCTTCTTCAATGGTTGTTAAAACACCTTTTAATGGCTGAATTATATTTCTTTTATAAAGAATTTGATAAACTTTTTCTTCCATATATACATTTTATGTAATTAATAATACATAGTATGAATATTATTCAATTTTTTTTAAAAATCAACCATATATATTTAAAATTGTAATAACAATACAATTAAATATGAATTGTAATTCTTATAATACAACTAGAATAGATAAAGGCGACAATAGTTATTTTTTATCGATAAGAGACAACGATACTGATGTTCTTGAAGAGATGTATTTAAGTGAAAAAGAATTCATGATATTAGATACAGCTATAAGACATAACAGAGGTATGATTAATCTCTTAAGTAATGTAGAAACAATCTACGGTTTATTTAGAAAAGGATTGATAACAATATCAGATGATAATTTAGCAGTTCCTAAAGTAAGTGATGTAATAGCATATATATTAGATCCAAAAATTAGAGCTGATTTTACTGAAGATATTTTATTGGAAGAAAATAGACCAAATGGATTCTTTAAATTATTTGGAAATAAAAGTATTTGTTTCTGTTGTTTATGAGGTTTTTGTTTATGACTGATTTTACTAAGTTTGTTATTTTTGATTTGTCTATAACTTTCTTGGCAATAATTCTTATTTGGTATTTTGGAGTAGGAAGACAGATAATAAGGAAGAGAAAAATTATGAAAGAAATAAAAGATAGAAATAAATCAATAGTAAAGAAGTAAATAAGTAAAAAGAAAGAAAATTGTTGTTTTAAATTGTAAAGAATAAATGGTGAAGCAAAAAGATGAAGCGATTGATGAGAATAGAGTATATTCGTTAATGCTAGTTATAACAATATAACAAGATTATATACTGGTAGAATATACTCTTAGTCAAGTGAATGATTTAATTATTTTCAATTACATGCGAGAGTAATTGAATATAAAAACAGTTAGTGCGAGGCGACTGAATAATTATGTGCGAGTAATTATTAATAATTGATCATTCACTCTGACCGCCAAGACATTCTTTTTTGGATTAAGTATCAGTGTCTTGGCGAAAAACAACCCTAGCAATATTTATGCTAGAAAAAGTGGGTGGTACTACTACTATCACCCACTGGATTATAGCATAAATATATTTTAATTCAAGCAGATAATTATGCTTGAAAAATAAAAGGGATACGGAGGCATGGTGGAGAGCGAAATCGTGTGGAGGCATACGATTATATTGCGATTGGAGGTTGGGTGGTAAATAAGTTGGGTGGAGATGAAGTTGTAATGAAGGTTGGGTGGTTTAAAATGGAGGCACTATTTTAAAAAATGGAAAGACTTAAAACATATTGTTTTATTTAATATTTTCCCATAAAGGCACTTTAGAAATAAAGTGCCTTGTTTTGTATATGCGGTATTATTCATTATTTTATCAATTATTTATAAATTATTAAAAAAACATACTTCCATAATAAACATTTTAGTTTTATTATAAAAATATGATTGATTATTGTGTAAGTTGAAAACTATCCTCTCCACAATAACTCAAATCATTCAAACAAACAAATCATTCATTTAATTCAAATCCACTAAATTATTCAAAATAATTCAAGGAAACCACATGCTAGAGCAACAAAAGGTCCAGCTAGAGAATAGCTTGGCAATATATCCTAGATATAGATCATTATGGAGAGCTGTAATATTACAAGCACTATTAGATATAAAATCTAATAGTAATAATGATATGACAAATGTAAACAAAGCCAAAGCAATATTATGGATTAATCTAAATAAGAAAGACTTTCTTGATGTGTGCCATAGAGCAGAACTAAGTCCAGAAAAAGTATATGAAACTAAACTCAGAATACTAGGACAGCAAAAATCTCATAAGAAATAGCATAAAAAAGAACAAAGCAAAATAATAAAACAAATCAAAAAAATAAATAAGTAAACAGCAAAACAAAAAGAAAAACAAAAAATAAGAATAAAAAATCAATCAAACCAACTCAATCCCATCATGAAAATAGAAACCAGAAAACTTAAAGACCTCATACCCTCAGACTACAATCCCAGAAAGGCAAGTAAGCAACAAGAGAAAGCGCTCTCAGAAAGCTTGCAAAAGTATGGATGTGTAGAACCAATAATAGTAAATGAGAATTCAGATAGACAGAATGTTATTATTGGTGGACATTTCAGAGTAAGAGAACTTATTAAACTTCATATAGAAGAAGTGGAATGTGTAATAGTAAATCTTAACCTTGAACAAGAAAGAGAATTAAACATAAGATTAAACTCTAATACTGGAGATTGGAACTTTGATTTATTGCTTTCTAACTTCAATGTAAGTGATTTAGAATCATGGGGATTTAATGATGAACAACTTGATAAGCTAGAGTTTAAAACTGAAGAGAATAGACTTGAAGAAATAGTTGATGATAGTGATGATTTACCAGATGTACCAGTACAATCTAAAACAAAACTCGGTGATGTATTCATATTGAGTAATAATAACAATGAACACAGACTACTTTGTGGAGACAGCACAGATCTAGAATCAGTAAAGATACTGATGGATAATAAAAAATCTGTTTTAGTCATCACCGACCCACCATACAATGTAGCCTACGATAAAAGTAAAACCTTTGATAAAATCCTAAATGATGAAATGAGTAAAGAAGACTTTTATAACTTCTTATACAAAGTATTCAAAAACTATAATGACATAGTTCTAAAAGAAGGATCACCCATCTATGTCTTCCATAGTGATAGTGAAAGAATAAACTTCACTAAGTCATTCATAGATGCAGACTTCTACTTCAGTCAAATAATAGTCTGGGTAAAGAATCACTTTGTATTAGGTAGGCAAGACTATCAGAATAAACATGAACCAATCCTCTATGGTTGGAAAAAAGGTAATACTCATTACTTCATAGATAATAGAACAAATAGTTCTGTATTTGAAGATGAAGTAGATCTAACAAAGCTAAAGAAAGAACAATTACTTAAAATGTTGCGGGATATACTTCAAACAGATGATATTACAAGTAATACAAATATTCTAAACAGTAATATAATCAACAAGCCCACAACAGTAATCCATTGTGATAAGCCAAACAAAAGTGATCTACATCCAACTATGAAACCTATTAAGCTAATAGGTAAACTCATAATTAATAGTAGTAAAAGAAAAGACTTAATAGTAGACCTATTCGGCGGAAGCGGTTCAACACTGATTGCAAGTGAACAGCTTGATAGAACTTGTTACATGATGGAATTAGATCCTCACTATTGTGATGTAATAATTGAAAGGTGGCAAAACTTGACAAAGCAAGAAGCAATAAGAAGTGATGGAGTTAAATATAATGAACTCTAAAACCAAAAAATGCAAAAAGATAAATTATAGTTCACTAGAATCACCATGAATAAAATGAACAAAAAATGGCTAATCAAAAAAATCTCAAAACAATACGAAGCGTGAGGGAAGCGAGAGAAAAAGGTAAAAAAGGTGGAATTAAATCTGGAGAGAAACGAAGAGAACAAAAGAAATTCAAAGAAATATTTGAATTACTTTTAAACAAACAATCAACAAATGATAAAGGTGAGACAGCAACAATAAAAGAGGTTATTGCAATTAACACTGTAGCAAAAGCAGTAAAGGGAGATCTTAAAGCTGTAAATCTGATTAAAGACTTTTTAGAAGAAAATAAGAAAAATGATAAAGATTAAAAACAAAACAAACAAAAAAGCAAAAGCAAAACGAAAAAAGATAACAAACAAATAAATAATCTACCATGCAAATCAACACCAATCAACTCAAACAATTTAGCGACAACCTCATCAAAATAAAAACCATCTCCTTCCCCGAAATAATGAACAGAGTACTAAACACCACAGCCTATAACATAAACAACAAATTAAAAAAAGAGACAATTCAAAATAAATTCATAAAAAGAAATAACTTCGCACCAATGAGTATAAGATATACTAAAGCAATTGGTTATGATATGAATACAATGAATGCAATGGTAGGACAACTCACTAATGCAGGAACAAATAATACAAAGACCATACTTGAAGAAAATGAATTAGGAC
>JAQTXT010000058.1 GCA_028688645.1 Rickettsiales bacterium | reverse complement strand
TCTTAAATTTTATTCTATTATTCAATTCATTCATTTACTATAATACTTTTATCTAAAACTATTTATTATTCCAAAAAAAAACAAATAAGATCAAATCAAATAAATTTTACATTAAGAAAGAAACTCACATACACAAATAAGTAAGATAAAAATAAATAAATAAATCATTTTAAAGGAGCTACTTTTTCTCTATCAGGATAACAATAAAATGTTTTGCTTCTACTCAGTACTAAATTTATCTCCCGATATGTCTGAATTCTTTATTCTTACAACTAAGCTTTTGGAATCTCAAACCAAAACAAAACTTGCTCAAATCTCTGAGCCTTTTTTCGAAGCATTTATACTTGTTGCTTACTGACCAATGCAGGGACACAAAAAAGTACATCAAATACCACATCAACATTTATTTTATTGTATTTAAAGCTTAAAAACAGTCGATAATGTGAAAAGTTTGTACCATCATAAGAATTTGAAATTTGCTCATTTCTAACACTTATTATCTCAAGAAGACTATTGTTAAAACCATTTATCTGAACAATTATTTAAGCCATGATTTCTTAAAATCTGTCTTTATTTCCAACGAAAAATAGTTTCTTTTTTCTCGTCTTGACACTCAAATTAAAACATTACTCTAAAGAATGATATTTTTTTTAATGCAAATGCTTTTCTACTCTTTTGTTTAAAATCATCAAACTGGAGTCTTTTTACTCTTGACTTAAAGTATCCAAACCGAACATAACTTTGTATACATTGGACTGTGAAGAAAAATCATTAAAGACAGAACTTGCCATTGGGTATAAGGTGGTCAAAATGAACACTTTTAAATCCAGTAAATCAATTCCTTTGGTTTTAGCATCGAATTTGTAACACTTTTTTTGTAAATAATCAGCCTTACTTATTTAAGACTTGGTTATTTTAGCTCCATATCTGAAAATAGCGCTAGTGCTTTGAAGTTTAATAATGGTGATTTAAAATTTATCATTAAGGAACTTTTTTTTTGTTCTTTCTTTGAGATCTGTTAGTTCTTAGCATTATTTTTAGGCAATTGATAATTTGTTTTTTAAGGCTTAAATTTCATATTTTTATAATTAGTTGAAGTTTATGATTTGCTGAAGGTTTGATAAAAGTTAACTTTTTTATTTTTATTATTTTTTTGTTTGTATGATATTTTTTTTAATCTCCAAAGAGAAGGAATTCGAGATTGTTTAATTTCTTTTTGTGTAGATGTCAAGTTCATTTTGGAATATTTTTGGGTCAGTGGATGTTTGTTTTCTAGATTGAAGGTTTAAAAGTTTTTAGGATTCAGCGACAAGTTTTTAGAAACTTTTCGCAATTTTGTGTGTTGATTCTACCTCTAAATTTAGATAGCTCATAAAGTCAAACTACTTATAAAAAAAAGGGTGATCTTATGGATTTGGGTTTGAGGCCTCTTTATGTTATTTTTTGATTGATTAAAAGTATTTCTCGTATTCGTTCTAAAAAGGGATATTTTGAGTTCGTTTTATTGAAGAGTCTTTATTTTTTTTCCCTTCAAGATTTTGATTGCTATTTTCCATAAAATTCTCCTACAATTATTTTTAAATCTCTTGGATCAATTCAGCATGCTAGTTTATGAACTCTTCATGATGATCCTATTATTGAATGTCCTTAATTCTTCTTGGTTTTAACTCACTTCGCTCATTTTATTTTTTACCAATACTTTCCTCAACTTTTATCTGCTTGATATTCGACTTAACAATACTTTTCATTGTTTTTACTTTATATTTTGTCTCAATCACTTTATACTAATTTTAAAGTTTAAATATTTCCCTCAAATACCTTATTATAAACTTGCTCTCATTGAGTCAAAAACTTATTAATTTAAATCGTTATCATTATATGATATTTTATCAATTTATATCCTTCTCTCTTGATATACTTTTTCTCTTTTTCTTTTTTCTTTTCTTTAATTTGGATAACACTTTTCCATTCTCAAACTTATAGAATAAAAACATAAAAGAACAAATATCATTGACTTCCACCGACTTGTTCAACCACAACGTCAATTTCATCACCTGTTTCCATGCTGAGACTCTTTGGGGTCTGAGTTTCCAAAAGTCTATCACCATCAAACAAAAATCTGACATTATTAGTTGAAAGCTATCAAATTAAACAAAAAAATACAGATTGTCTTTGACAATAAGCGTCCATAAGTTTTTTGAAAGGAGTTGAACTTTTAATTTTAAAGAAGACTTCTTCACCGTCCTAAGTGCATAAAATAAGGTTTTACTTGACTTTTGACTTTCAAATTCAAATGTTCACTGCTTTATTGAGCTTTGTTATCCATTTTGATGATGTTGATATAATTCAATTGATAAAAAGAGTGGGAAATCTCAGATTTATATCCCAAACTCCCTTTTTATTACTCCCAAACTATTATTAAGTTTACATAAAAGACAAATGGTTTCTAAAACTAAAGTCTTAACTAACAAAGCTTTACAAAAAGAATCCAGAAATTTAAAGATATTTGGACGATATGAAGGTTTTAAAATGTGAAAATTCGAAAAAAATATTATGGCAATAAATTAAAATTTAGAGTCAATTATTTGATATTTAAATTATTATATTTTTTTTTTTATCAAAAATGAAGGTAATATTCAAAAAAGTTAATTAAATAGGCTTGGCAATAAAATGATCTAAAAACTGACTAAATTTATCTTACATTTTTTTATGATTTCTTATTTATAATTTGTGCACAAAATAGGAAAATAAGAATCGATTTTATGAAGAAATAAGGATCAATTTTATTAAGGAAATTAATAAATAAATATTTTTTAGAACTAAGTAAAAAATAAAATGAAGAAAGTGTAATCAAAATTAAAGGTGTTTAGAATATTATTGAAAGGATTACAATATTAAATATTTTTTTGTTTTTGTAAAGATCACTCATTTTTTACTACTAAATTGAGGAACTTTACATTTTGGTAGTGATAATAAAAGAAGAAAAAGAGTTACCCTGCGAACAAAAGTCCGAAAACAATTTTACCAATTAAAAGAGTCAAATCTGGTTATAAACTGATAAATCCACAAAATGAGTAGAAAACAACAATCCAGAACATTATTACAAGAGTGTTTAATGTGAACTGTCTGTGTTTTTATTAAAACCCGTAAGATAAAATGAGCTCACCTAAAAATTAATATCAATCAGTACTTATGATAAAAGTAAACACTAAAGCCAATGTCGATAAAGATAAAAACATGAACAAACCATCTTCTAAAAGGTACTCAGAAACCATTGTCATTTCCATCATCACGTACCCCAACACTCCAATAACGAATAAATTCTTCACTGGCAAATTGTCACTCATGTTGTTGCTAATTTGCTACTTTTTCATCCTTAAAATCGTCCTCAAATCATCAATCAAAAATATAATCAGCCATAAAATTGCCAAAAACACAATCATCTGAGATACCTTTACTTCCATAAAAACCTAAACATTAGGCAATGAAGGAAAAAATATGCATACTAAAAACAAGATCTCCAGTATCATCAAACCTAAATTATTATTTGTATAAAATACCTTCAACTGCAGGCGATATGTTGTAAAATGTCAAATAACCTGTTGTATACATCGCTAAGTGATGGGTGTAAAATGGCAACATAGCAAAGAAAAACACACATGTGAATCTTGTCTCATTTTCCAGCATTAACAGTTTTCCTGTTATGTCCACAATCATAACTGCAGAAATCGAGTCATACAAATGATCCAAATAATAAGTCGTTAAATTAAATTATGACAGTCTGTACGCTTGTTTCTTATTTGCGATATCTAAAATCTGGTGCATTAATATTGCGATAATTGAAATGAGGAAACTCCACCACTGACCAGGAGATATGAGACTGTTACATACAACCAGAGGAATAAGTGAAAAAACTGAAAGTGTGTTGGGTTTGGCTTATGCGCTGCAGCACTCCAACATGTAATCAGCCAGTTTATCGTAAAACATGAAATCTGCACATGATCTGTTGAGGACTCTGCTCTAAAATTTTTTGATTCTTAAACGACGAGTTTCTGAAGATTATGATACTGAGAATGACATTTGTTGTTCAGTTCGTTTAATATATTGTGGGGTTGATTGATATTTTTTATTTGAATTCGGTTTATAATATTTTTTGAATCCCATTTAGTTTGGATATTTTATAAAAAATGGATATTTTATATGATTTAAAGTTTATGAAAATTGGATAGTTTAAAGAAATTACATATTTTAAAAAAGGTTATTTAATAACAATGATTTTATGTATTTTTTGATAAATTGATAAATTGATAAAAATTTATGTTTTTAATGGTTTTTTTAATTAATAAGAATAAAAAATAAGAGAATAAATGATTGTAAAGCATGAAGATGAAAATAGGTGTGAATTTCTAAAGTAATAGTTTGGTTTTTGTTGAATATTAATTTTGAAGGTTAATCATTACACAGCGATTAATTGTTTTAATTATTTAGAAAAGTACGTCTAATTATTGAGTAGATTTGACCGGTCAATATATGCCTTAAGTCTTTACTTTATGTGTACTTCTTCTTCCTTCAACAAATTTACAAAAGACAACTCATAAGCCTTGTTAAGATATGCCATCCAGACCCTCAACTCTTATTAAATCTTGTTCTCTCGTGGAAACATCATGTCAAATACCTCATCTTTATTCATCACTGATAAATTCATTCGGGAAATCTTCTCAGCTTATTTCTATGACTCCAACTCCCATTTACTCAAATCAGTAAAACATCGCTCCTTTTTCCTCAATAAATCTGACTTAAAAGCCAAGTAAATTTATACTTACCGCATGTATCTTTTATCATGCAAAATAAATTACTACCAAGACTTTATATTGTTTCTTACGAACTCATCAGAAAATTATTTTATTACACCCATATGCTACTTTATATTCTTACCAATATTTGATAACATATTGTACAAGTAAATCATCAAATTTTACATGTGGCTGTCTTTTATTTCATTCAATCCACAAATTTTCGTGTATTTTTGATGTAACACTCCACAACTGTTAGAAACATATAGAACATGCTTACCTAAGGTTTACATGTCTGAAAGTACTTTTCCCAAATGAGACTAAATTTCTGTGTAACATTATTGAGCTACTTTTCCAAATAATGATGAATTCTTTGTAAATGACTGATTATGTTTTGAAATTTACATTTAAAATTTACCTTAAATTGTCTCAACTCGCCCAACATTTTTTTGATAACTTACACTGCGCTACTTATTTTTATAATTTGTAAATTTAGTGTGATCCAACTCTGTAAAAAATATTTTTGAAATTTGACTCTGAATCAGGTATTCATACTGAATGATACTGTTCAAAAATCTCTCAATTTATTTTGATCTGTGACTTAAACCTTTCTTATCATCAGGCTCTACTGCTCGAAGCTCAGAAAGTGGAGGGACATAAAAACCGGGATGAAATTTAAGCAAAGCGTTTCGGTACCATTACATATCAGAATTTGTTCTTTATATTGCTTTTTAGGTAAAGTTAGTTTCAAATTTAAGCCATAATTATTTAGTTGCTCCGAATCCAAGGAAAAAACCACCATGTGATCTTACTTCCCAATTAAGCATGTTTGCTTTAGGTTTGATTTGCGGGTTAAATTTGAAAGGTTTGGGGATGATTTTACATTCTTGTTGGTTGTGCATTTAGTAATCCCAGAGACCTTTATCGTATTGAATTTTTTCTTTTTTGGGGATGTGAATGTTCGATTTGAGTATTTTGGACATGATTTACTGGGAATCTCTGATTTGTGACTGTTTGACTTATTAAAGAGTTTAAGAGTCAGCTTAGATTTGCATTTTGAAGTCATGTACGAGTTGAGTGAGTTCTTATATGGTCCAGTTATTGATATTGATTTCTTCACCTTAATTTTTAATCGTTCCCATGTAATTCATAAATGTTTATGAGTCAATTCCTTTATCAATAATTTAATTTCTAAGGAAGATCTGTTTTTCCTATTGAGCCTACGGTTGCCTCTACATAATGATTGTGTAATATTATTGTGTTTTGATATTATTGTGTTTTGATATAAAATCTAATAACTAAACTTTTCAAAATTAAAGATAAAAGAGATCATAATAATATTTCATCAGTATACCATTTAAATTATCATTTTAATTTTTTCTCTTAATATTTTGACCTTTTTTAATATCTTTTTGATAATTTTACATTTAAAAAAACGACTCTTATTTAATATCTTACTAATCAGAAACTATTATAAAGTTTTTATGCCTTCATATGACTAAGATGAAGAAGCTTTATAACATTTCAACAAATTCAAAAGAAAAATCTCACAGAACAGGCTTCTTTTAATATCTGCAATCAACATGCTGACTTTTGCACTCAGTATCTTCTCCATTAGTTACTACAAATGGGTTTGGATTGAAATCATTAATCTCTCATAAACTTAAGATAATCCAACTTCTAATCAGCTTTGGGTCAATTTATTGTATGGCAGGTCAATGAATTCAGGAGAGTATAAAGGCTTTGATCAACTGAAAGATTAATTTTGTCGCCCAAGTGATGCCAGTTGCCAAGCTCTGTTCATAGAGTTTCGATTTGTTGGTAAAAAATTCATTAATTTCAGGCTTACTTTCATTTTTCATGTTTTTTGTTGCATACATTCTTCAGTTGAGAGATTTTTACCAGATTTTACAGTATTTAAAGGCAGCAAAGAGTAATTCTCGTTAAAGTCAAATTTACAAGAGTTCATTGTAGGCAAAGGACAGTTTTATGCATTTGGTGACGATTTTAAGTTACTCAATTGGATTGGGTTTGAATTTTTTCAGTTTGACTTTGATGAATTTGAACGATTATCAGTACGGGATTTCATTTTGGACATTTTTTTCTTCTCTTATTGTGTTCATATTCAGCATTATTTACAAAAATATTTCTTTAAACCGAATATCGCAGCAATCTTTAATGTTAAATTTAATTGAGGGATAAAAAAAACTTAGAAATTAAGAACTTGCCCAAAACAGTCGATAATCAATTGGCTCAAGTTAGTTTGAAGTGTGAAATATTCAACAGTTCATTAGAATACTTAAACTAATAAAATAGATAAAAAGTAAAAAAATCAATGCTTATTGCAGTAGAAAATTGCCAGATAGTTTGATTATTTATCATTTTGTTCGATACGCAATAATTTTTGTTGATTAATAATTTTTTTTATGATGGTTTGAAAGAATACAAAAGTTAAAAAGAAATAAGATGAATGAATAAATTAAAAAATATTAGTTTTATTAATTTTGGCTTATATAATTTTTTACCATAATATCCCCGAACCATGTCTGAAACTAAAAATCAATTGGTCCAATGCTTTGGCAGAAAGAAAAACGCCGTTGCTAACGCTTCAGTAAGAAACGGAAAAGGAGTTCTTAGAGTTAACGGATCACCCATTGAATTACTCGAGCCAGCTTCACTCAGAGTTAAAGTTATGGAACCAGTCCTCTTGTTAGGATTGAAAAGATTCCAAAACCTTGACGTCAGAGTCACTGTTAGAGGAGGTGGTTATGTTGCTCAAATCTATGCCATCAGACAAGCCATCGCTAAAGGAGTTGTTGCTTATTACCAAAAGTTTGTCAACGAAACCGAAAAAAGAGAAATCAAATGTATTTTTTTAGTTTAACTTTAGAACTCTTACTCCAATACGACAGAACTCTTTTAGTCACTGACCCAAGAAGATGCGAACCTAAAAAGTACGGTGGACCAGGTGCCAGAGCCAGATATCAAAAATCTTACAGATGATCATTATTTAAACCTGTATTTAACCACTCTATTTCAAACAACAATACAAATCAATTCAATTTTCATAGCTCGCAGATTATTTTTATTTATGAGTCAAATATTTATAAACTCAGAAAAAACATTTTTTTATGATTAAAATTTACAAAATAATCAATATAAGAAAAATAAATGGATAAATATTTTTATCAAAAAAAAATTTTACTATGTGATTCTCTTATGCTCCACATTTTCATTTTCTAAAATGGATTTAGAACTTATTTTTATAGCGAAATAGAAGATATAAATTTTATTAGCACTTTACATTAATTTCCAAAATAAGTTTATAAAACCTCTCTCATAATAACTACAAATGTTCTTTCTGTAAGCTTGTACCAAATCAGCAGAAATTTTCTCTTCTTCTCTTTAAACTGAGGCTCTTTTGCCTGGAACTTCTGACACAATCATCGTAAAACATAAAAGCGGACACTTTAAATGTACGCCATTTCTGGCTTGCTTTGGACCCTACGCTGTATTGAGTAAGTCCAAACAAGTAAACCTTTTTATCAATGGAACTTTGATATCGGACTTAAAGTTCTCTTTAGACTGTCATGGATATAGTTATCCCATGTACCCATCTGACAAAGACATCAGAAAAATGGGACTTAAATTTGGCAAGAATTAAATTGTCTATGAACTTGAAGGAAACAAGCTGAAAGCAGAAGTTCATCTTTTTACTGACAATGATAAAATTTTAATCAGCGACGTTGATGGAACTTTGACTCGCAATGATGTTGGCGGATTGATCAGCAATGCTGTCGAAAAAGATTTTCTTCATGAAGGGTATGCATAACTCATAAAAAAAATAGCAGATAATGGGTACAAAATAGTTTGGATCACAATGCGTTCACTTCCCTTGTATGGGTTTTCCAAAAAATATATTTAAAGTACAGTTGGTGTTTCTGGGGCATTAATTACAGAGCCTTAATAGTTCTTACCAGCCATTAAGAAAGAAATCCTAAAAAAAACTGGCAACATTAAGGCCAATTTAATGAAAGAGATAAAAAAACTTTTCCCTGAAAAATCAGAACCTTTTATTGGAGGGTTGGGTAACAGATAAAATGACGCAATCGCTTATTTCCATGCAGGAATCGATTTGAAGGACATTTTTATCATTGATACAAAGTCTTGCGTTCATAAACTTGACACACCTGATGTTGGACTGACCTACAAACAGATGATTGCTCAATTAGAGACATTTTTTCCCAAATATCATGCAATGAGAATTGGTTATTGAAAACAAAATTCACTGATTTTAATATTTTACATTTGTTCATATTTCTATTTTTAAAAGTGAGATTATTAAAAAAAATTAGATGAAGATTAGAAAAATGAAAACAAATTTGAATGAGGTCAATATTTTTCTTCTTATATTCTTTCGATTTCTGCCATGATTGAGAGTTTAAGTCTTTGGAGAGGATTTTTAACTTCATTTTCAAGTCTGGTTTGAATTCGAGTGTACTCTTCTAAGGCATTTTCGATTTCAATGTTTTAATTTTGTTGTTCTGGAAGTTTCAA
>JAQTXT010000057.1 GCA_028688645.1 Rickettsiales bacterium | reverse complement strand
TGGTAATAGTACTGCTTATGATTATAATTCAACAAATTTTGGAACATTATCAAATGTTCTAGCTTCTCTTACAATAGATTCAGGAAGTAGTTTAACTTTGAGCAATAATGCATATATTACAACCACTACAAATAACGGAACTTTAATTTTAAATACTGGTTCAAGAATTACTGGTACATCTATAAATACATCAGGAACAACATATATAAATACAGATGACGCTATAAGTGGTTCAATTTATGGAATAGGAAGTGTTGTAATTGGTAATAGTACTGCTTATGATTATAATTCAACAAATTTTGGAACATTATCAAATGTTCTAGCTTCTCTTACAATAGATTCAGGAAGTAGTTTAACTTTGAGCAATAATGCATATATTACAACCACTTTAAATAGCGGAACTTTAAATTTAGAAGATAATAGCTTTTTAGCTGGTACCGTAACTGGCGGAACAATTAATGTTAATACAGATTATAATAATCTTAGTGGAGGTAATTATACAATTTTTGGAACAAGTATTAGCGCTGTAGAATTACTTAACATAACAAACGGTAATAGTTTAACTTTAAATAATACAAATTATATTAATTCAATTGATATCTTATCTCAATCAAATACAAATTATCCATCATTATCTTTAAAAGGAAATGGAATTTCCAATGTTTCATTAAACTTGAACAACTCAACAAGTGGAATTACTTATGATAGAAATACTTATATAGGAGCCGTGATAACATTAAAAAATACTACAGGTAATACAAATAACGAGTATATGACTCAAATGTATGATTTGACTCAAGTTTTAAATAATGCGGCCGCAGATACTTCATTAGATTTTTCTGATAATAATTTATATTTGAATGTTCTTTCAAACAGCGTACCCACTGGTACTAGTTTTTTAATAGATTCCTCAGCTACTACTGATTACTTTAGTGAGGCCAGTCTAACTTATGAAGGAATTTATTTAAATTTAAAATTAGAAGTAACAGGAAATGATTTATATCTTAATGTAGAAAATAATAGATATCCAACAACTGATATCGTATCAGAAGCAACTATTACAGCCGCTAATGTTGTGAACAGTTGGACATTTTCTGATGAAACACTTAATGATATGATTCTAGTTTCAAATTTACAAAATATAGTAAGTAATAGCGATTTCTATCATGCTCTACAAAATATAACACCAGATGTTTCTGGATTAAATAAAGAAATGATTAAAAAATCTTTAGAAATATCTTTAGGTAATATAGATAAAAGGTTAAACACATATAGAATGATGAAATTTAATTCTAATACGGCTGACTATAATATGAAAAGGCAAAGAAGCCAAAACATCAAATATTATGAAGACTATTTCACAAAACCATTTAATGAAAGTAATATTTGGATTGAGGGATTTGGTGGAACTTTGAAACAAAAAACTATAGAAAATATTTTTGGTTATGATGCAACCTTCACTGGTTTCAGTCTTGGTTACGATATTAGGGTTAATAATAATTTCTTATTTGGACTTTCTTATACACTAAATCAATATGATGCGATTGATAAAGATTATATCAAATCAACAAGAGATAATATGACCGCAACAACAAATAATTTTGATTTATATAGTATGTTATATGGTAAATGGGCTTATTTATCACTAGACATCGGCGGATCTTATAACGAATTAAAACAACAAAGAAAAATTAATTTTTATAACTTTGATAAAATAGCAAAATCTGATTACAAAGGATATTCTTATTATGGAAAAAGTGAATTTGGTTTTAATATACTTTTATATAGCAACGCTAATGAAGAAAAAGATACTATTATTAAAAATGTAAATGCCCAAATAATAAAAGGAAATAAACAGAAAAAATTAAAAACATATAAAAAAGGTGTTGCTGATAATTTTATAATGCTTACTCCAAAGATTGCAGCAACTTATGGAAACATTATGATTGATAATTTTAAGGAAAAAGGTGCTGATGCGGCAGACTTAGAAATAGAAACAGAAGACTATGAATTTTTAAATATAAGCGGTGGTTTATCTTTAAGTTTAAATAATACTTTATCTAATGGTATGTTATTCAGAACAATGTTGAATGGCTATGCAAATAATAATATTAGAGATAATAAAGTAGAATTAAAAGCAAAGTATGAAGATGACACACAATATTTTAATGTTTATGGCTTTGAAACAGAAAAATTAACATATAATGGCGAAATTTCCTTTAATTTAGATTTATCAGAAAATTTTGGTATTGGAATTGGATATGATTATATTTATTCAAAAGAAACAGTTGGACAATTAATCAAAGCGAATATATTGATAATGTTCTAAATAAAACTATAGCTAATTTTAGACTAGCTATAAATCTTCTAAAATTAATACCGCAGTTAGATAAATACACTTTTATTATCTTAAGTAAGAGTTAAATTCTTCAATAACTTTCTTATACATTTCTTTCTTAAAAGACGGAACCAAATTTAATATTTCTTCTTTTGAAACAAGTTTAAAATTTAAGAATTCTTGTTTTTCACTTGTTTTAGTATAATTAAAATCATTAAAATCACCTAAAAATTCAAACAAAAAGAATTTCTTTTTTTGTCCTGTATGTCCATCAACCGTATAGCCTTTTTCAAAATTATATCTAAAAAAAGCATTTGACTCTTTTATTAACTTTAATTTATTTTTTTCTATACCAATTTCTTCATAGACTTCTCTATAAGCTGCATCTAATTCATTTTCATCTTTATTTAAACCGCCTTCAGGACATTGCCAAGCATCAGTAAAATCAACTCTTTGAAATACATATATTTGACCAGTTTTATCAATCAGCATGCATCCAACAGCCTGTCTATAAGAATATTTTTTTATTTGTGATATATCATTATAAAAATCATCTTTTGTTATTGAATAGCTTATGGCTTTCATACCAGAAAATAAAATTCTCTCTCTAAAAAATTTCGCACCAATTTTCTCTAATAAATGCCTAGATGGAAAATTTTCTGGTGCGGACATTGTTGTAATTACAGAAAAATTCAATTCTTCAAATCCTTGTTTTAGAACTCCTATAACAGCCTCTGTAGCATAACCTTTTCCATGAAATTCTTCTAAAAAAGCATAACATAAATTAACGGACATATCATAATTATAGTATAGCCCAGTTTGACCTATATATTCGCCTGTATCTCTTAAAAAAACACTATAATAGCTAAAACCGTATCTATTTTGGTGATCCATTATTTCATTAAATCTTATTCTGGCTTGTTCAAGACTCCTAGACCCACCATCAAAATATTTCATAATAGAAGAACTCTGATGTATTTTGCAAAAAGATCTAAAATCAGTTTTTACAACTTTTCTTAAAACAAGATTTTCTGTTTCTAAAACAACAAACTCATCGTTCTTCATAGCGTTTCTAAATAATCCTCATATTCGCTTTCAGACATTGTATCTTCAAGTTCAGTTAAATCAGTAATGTAAATCCTAAACAACCAATTATTATCGTAATTAGAATCTTTGATTGTATCTGGTTCACTTATCAAATTTTCATTAATTTCTGTCATTTCTCCAGTAAATGGGGTATATAATGGAATTTCATCATCACACAAAACAATACTACCAACTTGATCACTTTTATTATAAAGACTATTGACTTCTGGCAACTCCACAACAGTAATATCTTCTTTTATTTTACTCAATATAAAATCAGCTAACCCAACAGTAGCCAAATCATTTTCCACTATTACATAATAATGATCTTTAGTAAATCTTATTTCTTCCATTTGTAAAAAAATTTTATCAATTAAGCATTATTTCTAAGAAGTCTATTTTATTTTTCAAGCATTATATTTATCTAATAATGATTTTTACTATATCATTTCTAAAACAAAAAACTACCAACATTAATAAAAACATAAATAACGGGGCGATAAAAAATTTAAGAGCCTGTAAATCAGTTACTTCTTTTATATTTGGAGTATTATTTAAAATAGGTTTTTTTATTAAGAAAAAATATAAAAAAATACAGAACACAATAAAAAGAGCAACAATTTCGACTAAATTAATAAAGTATAAAATATTAAAATTATAAAAATTTAATTGCATAAAATATAGTACATTTACAAATAGCGGAGCGAATAGAGTTAATACATAAAAATTTAATTCAATTTTTGAATTTTTATACAATAAATATGGAAAAGTTGTATTTGAATTTAACAAAAGAAATAATATACCACTATATGCAAAAATATTACTAAAAATAGCAATAATTAGCACTATAAATTTAGAAAAAGATGTAATTAAATCTAAATCACTGTTGCTAAACAAAACTTGTGATAAAAATATTAAAAAACTAGATAAATTAAATAAAAGTGTAAATTTTAAAGCATTTTTAATTTTGAAAATTGCTGAAACAATAGAAAAAATAAATAAAGCAACTAATGCGAAACCTGCATAATAAAAATACAAACCCAAATTATTAAATTCATTATTAAATAAATAATATGTAATCTTTATAAAAAGAAATGTATTTAAAAAGACAAAGGGGAAAAAATATATTACAAAAGCAGGTAAAAAATCTTCATAATATAACTTCTCTTTGAAAAAGATATAAATAGGAAAAGAAAAGACAATTAAATATAACAAAATCAAAGACAAAACAACATAATATATTGAAGAAAAACTCGCATTTCTTATATTTTGAATTACAAATAATAAATTATTATTTGAATAAAAATAAAATGAAAACATGATAATCAAAATAGTACTAGATATCAATCCAACCAAAAATGTCATTGAATAGCCTTTTCTCATTTCTTTTAATTCTGGATTAGTTAGCAAAAATAAAGAAGACAATAGAACTACAACATAATAAAATATACTTATTATCACATTATGAGAGAAAATTAGCAATAAACTAAAAAATAATAAAAACGCTATTTGTTTATTATAAAGTTTGTATTTATTAGAGAGTTTTAAAAAATTAAATGAATTTTGAAAAATATAATTTAAACCTATAATACATAATGAAAAAATAATTCCAAAACTTAAATTAAATGAGTTGATAGCAAAAATAATTGGATTCTTCATTGAAATATCAAATAGTGCAAATTCATATTTTCCATAAACATTGCAAAAAAATAACAATAAACAAGATATTAAAGCAAATGATGAATAAACAACATCGTTAACAACCTTTTGAGTATTGACAAATTTATTTAAAGTAAAACTATTTATAATGGCAATCATAGGGATTAACAAGAAAATCTTAGATAAAAAATAATATAAATTTATCATAAAATACCACCATTAACACTAAAATTAAGTAAAACATTAAATATATTGCCTTCAAAAAACGATATACCAATGATTAACAATACCAATATAAGAATCGTAACCACATAACTATTATTTAATTTAATTTTATCAGTTAAATCCAAATAATTGTGTTCTTCTTTATAATCTTGAACAAAAACAAAATAATATCTGACAAATAAAAATACCATTATAACTTTTTCAAATATAATAGGAATAAATAAATAATATTGTTTATTTTGTATAGCGGATAACATAAAGCTCCAATAACTATTAAAGCTAAACGCAATAGGAAATAATAATTTAGATAAAACTACAGTATATACAATAAATCTATACTTATAAAAAGCATACAACAAAGGTGTATCTGACTTTTTAAATAAATTAATACACAAAGCTGCAATAATATAGAATAAAAAATTGAATAAAATATGATTTATTAAAAAAGAAACAATACCAACAAACCCATAAGCGTTATTTAATCCAAACAATATTAATATATATCCCAATGTTATTAAAGAAAAGCTATACACAACAGGCAACAAGTTCTGTCTTTTAAACACAAGATATGAATTATAAATAATTAGACAAGAACCAATAATGTAAAATATATAATTTACATGAAATATGTTAAAAATAACATTAATATCAAACAAGGAAAATAAAAATTTCCACAAAATGTATATACCAATAATAACATCGCCAAACAATATATTTATAAATAGCAAATTGGATAATTCTGACGATTTTAAAACATTTGAAAAATAGAAATTAAATGAGAAAAATTTAAACAAAACACCAAATAAAAATATTATTATAGATAAATTATAAATATAATTTTCACTTACCAAAGATAGATGTCTTGCAATATAGCTAATATCAGATGTTCCAAATGTAAAATATACTATAAATACAAAGAACATAAAGAAAATCGAACCTAATACACCATTATTATAGTATTGGAAAGCAACTTTATTATAATCTCTTATCTTATAATCAGACAGTATATTATATAAACTAAATGAATATAGTTCCATATAAATAAAAATATTAAAAATATTATTACTAGTTAAAATTCCACAAATAGCAAAATAATTAATCAAATATATAGCAAAGAAGAAATTTAACTTTTTTGTTCTAAGCATTTGATCATCAAAGAATGTAAACGACAGCAGTTTTACAAAAAAAACCATTATTATAAAAATTAAATTTATTATGGTTATTTTATATTCGCCCATAATAAATAGAACATTATTGTTTATCTTATTTTCCAACACAATATTTGGAAGTGTAGCTGGAACTAAATACAAACCTAATAATAATAAAAACGATGCACAACCGATTGTAATTATTAAATTCGTTGCTTTATAATTTTGTAATGTATTAAAACAAGATAGAATTAATGGAATGAATAAAAAACAATAAGGCAAATTAATAAGATCCATAATCATCATCCTCTTCAAAATTTTTCTCTTTTAACAATCCACCAAGAATGCTTGTTCCAGTCAAAAATGTCATCACAAAATTTATAAAAATAATTATAAAAGTTGGAAATAAAATATCTTCCGATTGTCTTATAATTATTAGATACATCATGAAGATGGTACTTAATATATATACAAAGCCAAGATTAACCATTTTCAATATAGGTTTTTTTCTAAGCAAAAAAGCAATTGTCGCTACACAAATCATTAGTATTAAGCAACAAGATATTATAATTCTAAAACCTAATATAGTCATAAAGCAAAGGGATTTTCCAATTTAATAAAATAGTTAAAATAAAAATTAAAAATAGTATCAAAAACGATACCAGAACTCTTCCGAATCCTTTAAAAAATGTCAAATTATTCACATTAACATATTTATGTCTCAAAAATAGTAATAAATACGCTAATAAAATATATAAAAATGATAGCGCAAAACTATAAAACCCAAATACATTATAACTTATAACCGCATAAAAACCAAACAAAAGTAGTAATGGGACTAAGAATGATACTACAATTCTTAAAATTAAATCACCTTTCATTCTCTTCTCCTTTTTTATTGAAAAAATACAAAAGGATAACTATACATATATAAAACATAATCATATGCGTTAACTTCTGAAAGATTTTATTTTGATTTAATAGTGCTATATTTTCTGCATAACTATCATAAAATTGATGATTTTCATTATTCATATTTGAATGAATTAAATCCTGTTGAATAATTGGATTTTTATTAATTAAAACATTTTTTGAAATATCTATCTTATAAAAATTCAATCCAATTATTGAAAACATTATGACAAATGACGATATTAATAAAATCATTTTAGATAAAGATAAATTATTATCACTTAATCCTTCATCCTCATAATTATGATTTGAATTAAATACAAAAAATAGAATAGCAAAAATAAAAAAAGTACTAACAATTAAAAATTCACCAAGAAATATTTGTTGTGTAAGCATTGTTGTAGCAGTAAACATAATTACAAAAACACTTATAAACAAAGATAAAAACAGACTATATACCGTTTTAATAAAGAATATAGTGAAAAAAGTTAAGACAATCAATATCAGAGTTAATGGTATATCAAAAACAGTAAATAAAGAATTAAACATTAATCCATCCATAATAAGTACAATGCTAGTTATAGTAAATTCATTTTAAATGTCAATTAAATAATACTTTATTTAAACTTGTCGGGATTAAAAAATACTTTATCTTTTTCTATAATAAAAACACCTTGTTGGCATGCTTTCCACAATACAACATCTATATATCCTGTTTTTTCATTTATTTGCATTTCTAGGTCAGAAAACATTTTATCGCACATTTCCTTAATTTTAGGATTTAATTTACTATTACTAACTATCTCAACATATTCTAAATTTCCATACAAAGCCACACCAAGTCTTTGAATCCAAATATCATATTTAACAAAATTAATACCTAAATTTCTAGCTATATGATATTTCGTAATATTGCCTATATGCGGTAATTTTGATAAAAAATCCAATTTTTCTTCTGGAGTTGATAATTTGTAAAAACTATCATGCAGTTCTACCCTATTATTCCAAACTTTTATAATTGCATTTACTTTATTAACATTCCCATAAATTTTTATTAAATCATCAAAAACTGGATTTTGATTAATATCTATGTAATTAATGATTTTTTGACACATCATTTTAGCAGTTGCTTGTCTAAAACCAGCTACACAAATAACATAAAAAACTTCTTGAGCGAATTCTTCTGGAGTAAAAATCTTTGGTTTATATAATCTGTCATGTATTTCAGAAAAACTAGAATTATCAGTATCATTTCCAGAGTTTATCAATAAATGCTGAACAAGATAAAATAAACTGGGAGTGATTTCATTTATTTGTTTCATTTTGCACTAACTCACTTTCAGCAATTGGAGGAATTGCCAATTTATTTTTTTCTTTGAAACTATAACAACTAGAAAGCACTAAAAATAATAAAATAAAAATTTTACGCATAAATAAACCCCATTTTCCTCTGTAAAGTTAAAACAAAGTTAATAATTTTGCAAGCCAAAATAAACGAACTTATAATATCTTCAAGATTTTATAGTATAAGTAGCTCCCCTTTGTCGCTTCGCGACAAAGGGGAGCTACAATATTTAAATAATTGACAAACAAAATTACTTATTTAATAATAAATTTGTCTTAAGAAGATCTTAAGGCATTGTTGATGGCTTCGAACACCAAAAAAACAATTAAACAATGCCATAAGTCTCTTTGTTGTGTATAATAACATGGCGGAGGCTTATGGTTATAATAAGTTGCTTGCAACTTAAAAGGCCGTAAGGGCTGATTGTTTTCAGTTGTTTGAACCTCCGCACTCATTTTTTAGCAGTGCGATTTTTATTAAT
The DNA here is from genome assembly GCA_028688645.1 of Rickettsiales bacterium. GTDB lineage: Bacteria > Pseudomonadota > Alphaproteobacteria > Rickettsiales > UBA1997 > CALXSC01. The sequence continues at coordinate 273 of JAQTXT010000057.1, read as the reverse complement.
TAAAAAAGAGGTTGAAATGTCCAAAGATGAGTTAGATGCTTTTTCTGTTGAGAAAGAATTTGAAGTTGATGAAAAATTAAAGAAAAGAAATGCTAAAGAACAAATAAAAATAAATAAACAATTGGCTAATATAGAAGAAATCCAAAAATTGATAGATTGTTTTAAATTAAATAAAAATAATTTCCAAAGTGATTATACGAATGTTTTAAGTTTTGGAGGTTTTAGTAATTATTATCTAAAAAGATTATTTGAAGCAAAGATATTGGAATTAAG